>CAZTZW010000170.1:0-6223 GCA_964618085.1 uncultured Elusimicrobia bacterium | reverse complement strand
CACCGTCGCCGGTCAGCTTGTTGATGACCCCGCCCTCGGCGTGGACGGCGCTGATGAACAGCGCCAGGAGCTCGTCCAGGCGCTCGGCGGCCGTCTCGGGGCTCACGGTCTCGGAGTAGGGCGTGAAGCCGCGGATGTCGGCGAAGAGCACGGTGGCCTCCCGCAGCCGCCGCGGCTCGATGGACGCCGAGGCGGGGGCGAGGCGTCCCGGCGAGTGCCGGCGCCGCTCCACGAGCTGGTACAGGGCCTCCAGGGAGAAGGGCTTATAGATGTAGTCGCAGGCCCCGGCCTTGACCGCCTCCACGGCGGAGTCCAGGGAGGGGAAGGCGGTCATGAGCGCCACCGCGGAGCCCTCGGCCGCCGCGCGGCGGGCCACCTCGTGCCCGTCCACCTCTCCGCTCATGCACACGTCGCTGAGGACCAGGTCCCAGGCGTCCTCCAGGCGGGGCAGCGCCTCCTCGCCCGAGGCGCAGGTGACCACCTCGTGGCCCTCCGCGCGCAAGGCGCGCCCGCACACCTGGAGGATGCCGGGCTCGTCGTCGACGACCAGGATCCTCATTGGAGGGCCGCCTCCGCGCGGGCGTTGTCGAGGAGGTCCTCGCCGACCTGGGCGCAGCGGCGCGCCGCGGAGCGGATGCGCTCCAGGTCCGCGCGCAGCTGGGACCCCTCGGGCGCCTCCTGGATGAGCAGCTCGACGGTGCCGAGCACGACGGTGAGGGGGGTCTGCAGGGCGTGGATGATGCCGGGCACCAGAGTGCTCATGCTCTGGCGCCGCAGGGCCAGCAGCTCGGCCGCGGTGCGCCGCTCCAGCGAGCGCGCCAGCGAATCCACGCGGGCCCGGGCCTCCTCGCCGGCCGCGCGCTGCTGGCGCTCCCGGAAGGAGAGGTGGGCCGTGACCGCCGCGGCGAAGCCCAGGACGCCGAGCTTGATGAGGTACTCGCACAGCTCCCAGCGTCGGAACTCCCAGAACCCTTCCACATAGAAGAAGGCGAGGAAGGCGCCCGCGGCGAGCCAGGAGGCGGCCACGTGCCGGGCCTCCAGGTAGAGGCAGGCGGTGAACACGGGCAGGAGGAACAGCGGCCAGAAGCTGGACGCCGCTCCGCCCGAGAAGGCGACCGCCGCGGCGCTCAGGACGACGTTGACGCCGATGGAGACCAGCGGCGCCCACACGCCGCCGCCGGCGCGCAGGCAGCGGTGGTAGGCGAGGTTGAAGGCGAGCATCCCGCCGAACACCCACAGGATCTCGGTGGAGACCAGCGGGTTGTCGCGGCAGAGCAAGGCGATCACGCTCATCACCAGGGAGAAAAGGACCTCCTGGTTCTGCAGGGCTTGCGCGGAGGACGGGGGGATTCTGTCGTTCATGCCCATAGAATAGCCCCGCGCGCCTGCGCCTCACTGAACGCGGACTTAAGGAGCGCTGAAGAGCGCCTTTAAGCGCGGCTTAAGCGGCGCTTCAGGGCGCTCGAAGCGCGGCCCGCTATCCTGGGGGCATGGAACGAGCGAAGCTGCTGGTGATCGACGACGAGAAGGGCCTGCGCGACATGCTGGTGTACGGGCTGACCGGACGCGGCTATGAAGTGGATACGGCCGACAACGGCCTCGAGGCCGTGGAGAAGGCGCGCGGCGCGCGCTACGACCTCGCCTTGTGCGACCTCATGATGCCCGAGATGAACGGCCTGGAGACCCTCAAGCGCCTCAAGGAGATCCGGCCCGACATCGAGGTCATCATGGTGACGGGCTACGCGACCTTGGAGAACGCGGTCCAGTCTATGAAGGAAGGCGCCTACGACTACGTGGCCAAGCCCTATGAGCTGGAGCAGCTGTGCGGCATCCTCGAGCGCGCCCTGGAGCGCGGGCGCCTGAAGGCGAAGGTGGGCGAGCTCGAGCAGATCAGCCGCCTGAAGTCCGAGTTCCTGGCCAACATGAGCCACGAGCTGCGCACCCCGCTCAACGCCATCGTCGGCTACTCCTCCCTCATACTGGACCGCATCTACGGCGACGTCCCGCCCCAGCAGCGCGACGCCCTCCAGCGCGTGCTGGTCAACTCGAAGAACCTTCTGTCGCTCATCAACAACATCCTGGACTTCTCCAAGCTCAACGCCGGGATGATGCCCCTCCATATAGAGGAGTTCGACGTCGCGGCCGTCGCCCGCGAGGTCATGGACACCATGCAGTGCCTGGCCGACCAGAAGGGCCTGGCGCTGGAGGTCGGCGGCGCGCCTTCGCTGACGGTGCGCAGCGACAAGACCAAGGTCAAGCAGATCCTCATCAACCTCGCTGGCAACGCCATCAAGTTCACCGAGACGGGCCGCGTGGCCGTCTTCGTGGAGGCCGACGCCGACGCCGGCGTGCGCCTGGGCGTCTCCGACACCGGGCCCGGCATCGCGGCCGCGGACGTGCCCATGGTGTTCCAGGAGTTCAAGCAGCTCGACGGCGCGGCGACCCGCCGGCACGGCGGCACCGGCCTGGGGCTGTCCATCACCAAGAAGCTCGCGGAGCTCCTGGGCGGACGCGTCGAGGTGCGCAGCGAGCTCGGCCGGGGGACCACGTTCACCGTGACGCTCGAGCGCTCCCTCCTGCCCGCCGACTCGCTGGCCGCCGAGGCCGCGCCGGACCCGGACCGCGCGCGGCGCACCGTGCTCGCGATCGACGACGACCCCGAGGTGCTGCGCCTGCTGCGCGACAGCCTCAAGGGCACCGAGTGGATCCTGGCGGGCGCCTCCTCCGCCGAGGAGGGACTGGCGCTGGCCCGCCGTCTCAAGCCCTTCGTCATCACCCTCGACGTCATGATGCCGCACCGCGACGGCTGGTCGGTCCTGCGGGCGCTCAAGGCGGACCCGGAGCTGCGCGACATCCCGGTCATCATCGTGTCCATCATGGAGAACCGGGCGCTGGGCTTCTCGCTGGGCATCGCCGACTACATCGTCAAGCCGTTCGACCGCGACGTGCTCCTGCGCAAGCTCAAGGAGGTCGCCTCGGCCTCGAGCCAGCGCGTGCTCGTGGTGGACGACGACCCGGACATCTGCGGCATGGTCCAGCTCGGCCTGCGCTACGAGGGCTATCAGGTGGACACGGCCGCGGACGGGGCTTCCGCCCTGGCCGCCATCGCCGCCTCGGCGCCGAGCGTCCTGTTCCTGGACCTCAACCTCCCCGACATGACCGGCTTCGAGCTGCTCAACCGCCTCGATGAGAAGGCGCGGGACATGCGCGTCATCGTGCTCACGGGGCAGGCCTTGGACGCCGCGCAGGCCCGCAGCCTGCGGGAGCGCGCGGACCAGGTCATCGACAAGGGGAGCATGAGCCTCAACGCGGTGCTCGACTCCCTCAAGCAGGAACGGCGCGCGCCGGCGGGGGCCCTGTGAGCCCGCGCACCGTCCTGGTCGCCGACGACGAGTCCGACAACCGGGCCATCATGAGCGCCGTGCTCGCCGCCTCGGGCTACCGCGTGCTGGAGGCCCGCGACGGGGCGGAGGCGGTGGACGCCGCCGTGCGCGAGACCCCCGACCTCATCCTGCTGGACATGGCGATGCCCGTGCTCAGCGGCTGGGAGGCCGCGCGCCGCCTGAAGTCCATGGACCGCACCCGCGCCATACCGATACTCGCCTTCACCGCCTTCGCGCTCGCCGGCGACGAGCTCAGGGCCCGCGAGGCGGGCTGCGATGGCTACGTGTCCAAGCCGTGCGTGCCGGCCGACGTGGTCCGGATCATCCGCGAGAAGGTGGGTCAACCATGAACACGAATATGACGACGGAAGGGGCGGAGACGGGCCGGGCGGCGGACGGCTGGCTGATGAAGCTGCTGGCCGCCAAGGGCCTTCTCTCGGAGGAGGCCGGCCGCGGCGTCGGCGCCGGTCCCCACGGCTTCCACTCGGAGGAGCTGCTGCGCCGGCGCCTCATCGGCCGCCAGGAGCTCGGCGAGGCCGTGGCCGGCCAGTACGGCATCCGCTTCGCGGAGCCCCAGCAGGGCGCGGTCGACAAGCTGGGGGTCTCCCTCGTGCCGGAGCGCCTGTGCCTCCAGCACAACCTCGTCCCTCTCAACGTCACCGGCGACAGCATCGAGCTGCTCATGGCCAACCCCATCGACGACGCGGCCCTGGAGGCGGTCGCCGCCGCCTCGGGCCGCCGGGCCGTGGCCGTCTACGGCTTCCCCGACCGCATCGACCTGCTCATCGCCGAAGGCTACGGCGCCGACGCGGCGCTCTACGACCTCCTGCGCAAGCTCCCCGACGAGGCGCCCGTGCGGTGGGTGGGCCGTACCGACGCGGGGGGGCGGGCCGCGGAGGCGGCCGCCCTCGCTCCCGGCAAGACCGGCCGCAGCGTCCTGCCGGTCGCCCGCCTGGTCAACTACCTCATCGCCCAGGCCGTGCGCCTCGGCGCCTCGGACGTGCACATCGAGCACGACGAGAAGAACAGCACCGTGCGCTACCGCGTGGACGGCGACCTGCGCACGGTGCTGCGCCTGCCGCGCTCCATCGGCGAGGCGCCGCTGGTCTCCCGCATCAAGGTGATGGCCGAGCTGGACATCGCCGAGCGCCGCCGCCCGCAGGACGGACGCGCCAAGCTCCTGGTGGGCGAGCAGGAGATCGGCCTGCGCGTGTCGACCATCCCGACCTCCTTCGGCGAGAAGGTCGTCCTGCGCCTGCTCGACGCGCGCTCCGCCAAGGTCCCGCTGGAGACCTTGGGCTTCCGCCCCGTCCTGCGCGAGCGCCTGGAGGCCCTCGCGCGCTTGGAGCAGGGGATGGTCCTGCTGACCGGCCCCACGGGCTCGGGCAAGACCACGACGCTCTACGCCCTGCTCAACCGCGTCAAGGACGACTCCATCAACATCGTGACCGTCGAGGACCCCGTGGAGTACCGCCTGGAGGGCGTCAACCAGGTGCAGGTGAACGAGAAGGCGGATCTGGATTTCGCCTGCGTCCTGCGCTCCGTGCTGCGCCAGGACCCCGACGTGGTGCTCGTCGGCGAGATCCGCGACCGCGAGACGGCCGACATCGCCTTCCAGGCCGCGCTCACCGGCCACCTCGTCTTCTCGACCCTCCACACCAACGACGCCGTCGCGTCGGTGGCGCGCCTGCTGGACATGGGCGTGGAGCGCTTCAAGCTGGCGCCCGCGCTGATGGGCGCCGCGGCCCAGCGCCTCGTGCGCCGGGTCTGCACGGCCTGCCGCAAGACCGACCCGGCGAGCCCCCTGTGGGCCGCCCGCATGAAGGCGGCGGGCCTGCCGGCGAGTCAGTCCCGCGGGACGGGCTGCGAGCGCTGCAACTACACGGGCTTCAAGGGCCGCGTGGCGCTGACCGAGCTCCTCGACCTGCGCGACCCTAAGGCGCGCGAGCGCGTGGGCCAGTCGACGCCCGGCCTGCGCGAGGACGCTCTGCGCGCGGGCTGGCTGTTCACCTTCTCCGAGGACGCGCTGTGGCATCTCTCCCAAGGGGAGATCTCCGCCGAGGACGCCGCCGCCTACCTGGACGCGGAGGGACCGGCCGCGCCGGCCGCGCCGGCCGAGGAGGCGCGCCCCAAGCGCGTGCTCATCGTGGACGACAACCCGGACAACCGCGCCGTCATCGAGGCGTCCTTGCTTCCGGGCGGCTACGAGGTGCGCCAGGCCGAGGACGGCCGGACGGCCCTCGAGGAGATCGCGCGGCACCGCCCGGACCTGGTCCTGCTGGACCTCATGATGCCCGAGATGGACGGCCTGGCCGTGCTGCGCCGGGTCCGCGGCGAGATGGGGCTGCCGGACCTGCCGGTGGTCATCGTGACCGCGATGAGCGAGTCCGAGTCCCAGGAGCAGGCCCTGGCCATCGGGGCCGACGATTACCTCACCAAACCCTTCATCCCGGGCGTCCTGCGGGCGCGCGTGAAGGCGCTGTTCCGTCGGACCGAGGCTTAGACCAGGGGCCTACCGGGCATCGTCGGGCGCTCCGCTCAAGAGCGCCTGACGATGCCCGCGCGCTTAAGCCGGAGTTAAGCGGCGCTTCAGGGACGCGAAGGCGCGGGAAGCTATCCTACGGGCATGAGACCCCGCTCCTCCCTCCGACTCCCGCTCGCGGCGCTCCTGAGCGTCTCCTCCATCCCCGCTTCGGCCGCCGACGAGGCCTTCAAGCTCTTCGAGGAGGAGGCGCGCGTCGTCTCCGCCTCCCACGCCCCGACCACCGTCGCCCAGGCGCCGGCGACCGTGCGCGTCATCGGCGGCGACGAGCTGCGGGCCTCCGGCGTCCGCGACGTGC
>CAZTZW010000169.1:0-6241 GCA_964618085.1 uncultured Elusimicrobia bacterium | reverse complement strand
GGCGTTGTCGGTCAGCTTGTCGGTGGTGACCGCACCGGAGACGAGCTTGGCGGTGGCGACGGCGCCGTCGGCCAACTTGACGGACGTGACGGCGGCGTCCGTGAGCTTGTCGGTGGTGACCGCGCCGGCCAGGATCTTGGTGGTGTCGATGCTGCCGATGCTGACGGTGACGCCGGTCAGGCGCGAGCCGTCGCCGACGAAGGAGCCGGCGACGACGGCTTCGGCCACGTTGAGGGTGCCGGCGAGGATGTTGATGCCGGAAGAGGTCTGCAGGCTGTAGGTGCCCGCGCCGGTCGCGGTGAAGGCGCCGCTCGAGGCGGTCACGCCGTGCGGGACCTGGAGGTTGCCGGTGGTGGTGAAGGTCGCGGACGCGACGCCCGCGTTGATGCGGATGTTGCCGGCCTGGGAGAGCTGGGCCGCGGTGATGGCGTAGGGGCTGGCGATGAGCTGCTGGCGGGGCGAGAGCTCCCCGGCGGGGAAGACGTCGGGCGAGACCGTGAGGCTGAGGTACACCGAGGTGCCGGTGAAGAGGTCCGGGGAGAGCGGGGTCACGGCGCCGAGTTGGACGGCGAAGACGCCGTTGTTGACGGTCGGGGTCTGGGTCTCCGGACCCCAGAGCAGGTTCCCCCCCGACGCGGCGTCGAAGAGACGGAACTGCATGGAGATGGCGCCGTTGCGCGGCACGAACGCGTTGTCGAGCAGTTTGCCCTGGAAGTTGATGCGGAACGGGACGCCCGCCGCCGAGCCCAGCGCCGCCGGCAGCGCGAGCGTCAGCACTATCAGTAAGGTGCGCACGAGACCACGAGGGGTGCAGTTGTCCAGGCCCTGTATGGTATGTCCAGACCCCCGTTCTTTCAAGTATCCGGCGGTCCGAGAATTGCGAAGTACACTTCGCAGAAACTTCGCGTTCCAAGGGTGAATAACGCTGATGTTCCCTGATAAACTCGGTCAGTGCGTAGAGGTCTCGTCGTCGTACTGTTCGCCGCGTCCGTGGTATGGGCGGGGCCATCGATGGAAGGAGGAACGAACCGCGTCGTGAGGAACGTCGAGAATGCCGGCGGCGAGAGCTCTACCACCGCCAGCAACCGGGTGGTCGGTTCGATCGCGGAGGAGGTCGCCTTCACCACGGCGACTTCCGGAACGCAGGTCATGCGCGCGGGCTGGTCGCAGATCCACGCCTTCCCCCGCGTCGTGACCGACCTCGCCTCGCCGAACATCGCCATCACCAGCATGACTTTGCAATGGACCACGCCCGGCTACGACGGGCATGACGGGACCCTGCAGGTCGGCAGCACGTATTTCATCCGGGTCGCCTCCTTCACCTCGCCCGACACATTCTCGGACCACCGTCTGGCCAACCTCTCCTTCTCCACTTTCGGCGTCCTCCCGGGGGAGGTCGCCAGCGTCCGTCTGTTGGGCCTGCTCCCGGCCACGACTTATTGGGCGCGCATCTGGACGACCGACGGCGACAGCAACTTCGCCTACGCGTCCAACATCTCCACCATCGTCATGCTGCCGAGCACGGCTCCCCCCATCCCGACGCCGGGCGTCCTCCTGGCGGCCCATATCTCCTCCGTCACCGCCAATTGGGGCGTGTCGGCGGGGGCCAACTCCTATCTGTTGGTCGCCTCCACGGGCGTGGCGCTCTCGCCGGTCTACGCGTCGTCCTCGACCGCCTCGAGCACGGCGACCGTATCGGGCCTCGAGCCGAACACCACGTATTTCCTGGGCGTCGCGGCGTGCAACCCCGTGTGCTCCCTCTTCGCGCCGCTCGGGTCGACCTTGACCTTCGCCGCGCCGGCGCTGAGCCTCTCGACCACGGCCGCGTCCTCGACCACCATCTCGCTGGCCTGGGACGCCAACGGGAACCCCTCCAACACCCGCTTCGTCGTGCGCAGCAGCACCGACAACGTCTCGTTCGTCTCCGCGGCGACCGTCACGGCCCCCTCCACCATCCTCACCGGGCTGGTCACGGCCACGACGTACTACCTGGAGATCGTCGCCCTCAACTCCGCGGGCTTCGCGGCGGCGCCCTCCAACCGCATCGGGGTGCGCACGCCCGACGGCCCGGTCCCCTCCGCCATCGGCGGCGTCTCGGCGACGGCGGTGGTCCTGGGCGTGCGCCTCGCCTGGGGCGCGCCGCTGTCCACCGGTACCGGCTCGGGGTTCCTCCACTACCGCGTGGCGCGCTCGACCAACGCGACTACCGGCTTCGTGGTCGTGACGACCATGACGGCGCAGAGCTATACGGATAAGCCGCTGACCTTGGGTTCGACCTACTACTACCGCGTCACGGCCCGCGACGTGGCCCTGGTGGACGGGCCCGTGTCGGCGACGGTCGGCGCCTACCCCTTCAACCTCCCCCCCATGGAGCCCTTGGGCCTGCAGATCACGCCCGCGCCGACGAGCGTGACCATGAGCTGGACGCCGACCACCCGCTTCGACAACGGCGAACTCTTCATCAGCACGTCCGCGCCTTTGGCCGACGAGCTCATCGGCTACTCGGTCTACCGCTCGACCGAGATCTGCGACCCCGTCTTCGTCAACGTCTCGAGCCTGCCGACGGCCACCACCAACCTCGTCAACGCCACGGGCGGCCTCAACTACTACTACCGCGTGTACGCCTACAACACCTACGGCCTCTCGGCGAACCCGGTCACGTTCTCCTCCCTCGGCGAGCGCAATTATTTCACCTCGGACTGCGCCTCGCGCGTCGTCCTCGACGACGCGACCGCGGCCGGGCTCAACGCCGCCTCCAACAACGGCCATGACATCCGCATCGTCAGCCAGCGCCGCCCCGAGGACATCGGAGAGAGCGTCTTCCAGTCGGTCAACTGGCGCGCGATGCTCGACGGCGTCACCGAGCTGACGAACTACACTTTGCCCAAGCCGATGCGCGTCGTCCTGCGCTTCCAGACGTCGGGCGGGGTCCCGGTGCCGGCCGGCGCGGGCCCGAGCGCGGGCACGGGCGTCGCCGCGAGCGTCAAGGACCTCGGCGCCTACTGGTTCAACGGCGTGGAGTTCAAGAAGGTCTACGGCGACATCGACCCCGTCACCCAGACCGTGACCGTGCAGTCCCCCAACCTGGGCAACTACCAGATCCGCGCCTTGGCGCGCTCCGACGGCCCGGCGTTCGACGTCTCGAACATCTCCGGGCGCGTCATCACGCCCAACGGCGACGGCGTCAACGACGTCGTCATCTTCACCTACGACCCGGGCCCCAACCGCGACGCCGTGACCGGGCGCATCTACGACGTCACCGGCTCCTACGTGGCGGACATGACGGCGGGCGCGGTCCCCAACACCCTCGTTTGGAACGGGCGCGCCAACGGCCGCATCGTCGGCAGCGGGGCCTATATCTACCGCGTCTCGGGCGGCGGGCGGTCCTACACCGGCTCCATGGTGGTGGCGCGATGAGCCTGGCGCGCCGCCTCGCCAAGAACGCCTTCGCGGGGCTCGGCGTGGGCCTGTTGGCCGTCGCCTGGGCTTACGCGCAGAGCGGCTCCGTGCGCTTCCACGGCCCCCTCTCGCGGGTCGTGACCCCCAACGGCGACGGCATCAACGACGCCGTCTTCTTCTGCTTCGAGAACCCCCAGGACGCGGAGATCAGCGGGAAGATATACACCCTGCTCGGGGGCGAGGTCGCCTCCATCGGCCCGCGCCGCGACCGGACCGGCACGGCTGGCTCGGCGTGCCCCGCCGCGGTCGTCCGCGCGCAATATACGACCTGGGACTCCGCCGCCAACGTGCGCAGCGGCATATACGTCTACCGCATCACGACGGCGGAACAGCTCTTCACCGGGACGGTGCTGGTCGTCCGATAAGTCATGGGATCCTCTCTCGCTCGACGCATCGCCTTGTGCGCGCTCCTCGCGGCGGCGCCGTCGGGCCGCGCCCTGGCCGCCTACGAGGACGTCGGCGTCAGCGCGCGCGTCACCGGCCTGGGACAGGCCTACACCGCCGTCGCCGACGACGTCTACTCCGTCTACTACAATCCCGCGGGCCTGGCCACGTTGGAGCGCCCCGAGCTGAGCACGACCTATTCGCGGCTGCTGACGGGGCTCTCCGACGGCACCAACGTCCAGAACTCCCACATCACCTACGCGCGCCCGCTCGACGGCGGGCGCAACGGCACGGTGGGCGCCGCGTGGAACCGCTTCAACGTCGGCGGCCTCTACACCGAGAACCAGCTGATGACTTCCTACGGCCGCGCGCTGTTCGCCCGCGACAACCCGGGGCGCTACTACCTCGGCGGCACGTTCAAGCTCCTGTCGCGCTCCATCGGCGGGACCTCGGCCGCGACCAACGGCATCTCCAACACGGGCGCGGTGACGGGCCCCGATCCCGCGCTGCAGACCACCAGCAAGAACAACTTCGACGTCGACTTGGGCTTCCTGTGGCGCGTCAAGCCGCGCTGGACGGTGGGCCTGATGCTGCAGCACGTCCTGGAGCCCAACATCGGCTTCTCCAGCGAGGACAAGCTGGGCCGCAACGTGAAGTTCGGCGCGGCCTATAAGACGCCGTTCACGGTCATGTCCAGCGACGTCCGCCTCCAGAGCGCGCCGGACGGCTCGACGGACAAGATCATCGCGCTGGGCGCCGAGAAGTGGCTGCCGACCTTGCTCCACGGCGCCTTCGGCGTGCGCGGCGCGCTGTCGACCGGCAGCCGCGACCACCGGCAGATGGCGTTCGGCCTGTCGTACAAGATCAACCGCCTCCAGTTCGATTACGGCTTCTCGCTCCCCCTCGGCGGGCTGGCCGGCACCTCCGGCTCGCACCGCATCGGGCTGACGATGCGCTTCGGCCGCTCGCGCGAGGCTGAGGCGGCGCTCAGCGAGGCGCTCCTCGAGAACCTCTCGGACGTCGCCGTGGGCAACACGGAGCTGTTCCGTCAGCAGCTCAACAACGTCGCCCAGTACCGCCGCACGGCCATCGAGGAGTTCCTGCGCCAGGCGCGGGTGGACGCGACGGAAGGCCGCTTCGCCGACGCCGCCGAGAAGCTGCGCCAGGCCTCGGGCTTCAACCCCGACTCGGCCCCCCTCGCCGACAGCCGCGACCGCATGAGCGACATCGCGGGCGTCATGCCGGTCCTCAAGGACTACGTCAGCGTCCCCTACGCGGCGGTGCTCTACGAGGCGGCGCTGCATTACGCCGGCACGCGCGACCGCGAGGCCCTGCGCAAGGCCGCCTACGCCAGGGCCTTGGACGATGCGGACCCGCGCGCCATCGCGCTTGAGGCGGCCATCGTGAAGCGCACGGGCCTCTCGCCGGAGGCCGTCGTGCCTCCCGCCGCCTCCGGAACTCCCGTCCCCGCCCCCGACGTCGCGGTCTCCACCGAGGCCGCGGCCGCCGATTCCGGCATGACCGGCTCGCAGAAGCTGGTGTGGGCCCTGATGTCCCAGATGGAAGAGGGCCTCCACGCCAAGGACCACGCGCGCGTCATCGCCCTTGGGACCGAGGTCCTGCGCGTCGACCCCGAGAACGCCCTGGCCTACCGCCGCATCGGCGCGGCTTACTACGCCATGCGCAAGCACGCGGAGGCCCTCAAGACGCTGCGGACGGCGCGCAAGCTGGAGACGGACCCGCAGCAGCGCGCGTCGCTCGACTCCTACATCAAGGCCCTGGAGACCATCGTCAACCGCGCCGCGGCCAAGCCCGTCGAGGCCAAGGCGCCGGCGGCCGCGACCCCGGGCGACATCGAGAAGCTCTACGAGGCCGGCGTCGAGCTCTACGCCCAGGGCAAGCTCTCCGAGGCCGCCTCGCTGTTCCGCCGCATCCTGGCGGCCGAGCCCAACAACGTCTCGGCGCGCCGCGCCCTCGACCGCGTCAACTCCGAGCTGCTCATGAGCGGCAAGGACAAGTAAGCCTCCGTCCGGCCGCGAAAAGTGACGTGAAATAAAGGGCTATCCCGCATCCCTTCCTCCCGGGCCTCAACCCCGTTTGGAACGGCGCCCCACGTTGTTGTATATTCCTCATTAGCGTGGACCTCAAAGCCCGGTTGGCCCTTCTGCGGCGCGGTACGGTCTCTCTCGTCTCGGAAGAGGAGCTGGCCAAGAAGCTAAACTCCGGCCGCCCCCTGCGCGTCAAGCTGGGAGTGGACCCGACCTCGGCCGACCTGCACCTGGGGCATTCGGTGGTCTTGAACAAGCTCCGCCAGTTCCAGGACCTGGGCCACACCGCCGTGCTCATCATCGGCGACTACACGGCCATGGTCGGAGACCCCTCGGGGCGGGACTCGACC
>CAZTZW010000168.1:0-6248 GCA_964618085.1 uncultured Elusimicrobia bacterium | reverse complement strand
GGCGTCGTCCCCGACGTCTTCGTCACCGCCAAGGGCATCGGCTCCGGCATGCCCATCGGCGCCATCGTCGCCCAGGAGAAGGTGATGACCTGGCCGCGCGGCTCCCACGGCTCGACCTACGGCGGCAACCCCGTCGCCTGCGCGGCGGCTCTGGCGACCATCTCCCTGTTGAAGTCCGGGCTGCTGGACAACGCGCGCAAGCAGGGCGAGCGCCTGCTCGCCGGCATGAAGAAGCTCCAGCAGAAGCACGCCTGCATCGGCGACGTGCGCGGCCTGGGCCTGTTCGTCGGCGTGGAACTCGTCTCCGACCGCAAGACCAAGGAGCCGGACCACGAGCTGATGGCGGCCCTCGAGCAGCTCGCCTTCACCAAGGGCCTCCTGCTCCTGGGCTGCGGCAAGTCCACCATCCGCGTGGCGCCGCCGCTGGTGCTGACCGCCTACGACGTGGACAAGGGCCTGGAGATCTTCGACGCGTGCCTGACCGAGCTGCGCTGACGACCAAGCCCGCGTACCTCGCCCGCGCGTCGCGCGCCCTCAAGGCGTCCGACCCGGTGATGCGCGCGCTCATCGAGCGGCTGGGGCCCTGCGGGCTCCAGTGCAGCCCGCACGACGTGTTCCCCTCCCTCGTCGCGTCCATCACCTACCAGCAGCTCAACGGGAAGGCCGCGGCCACCATCCACGGACGCGTGCTCGCGCATTTCGAAGACGGGAAGACCCTCACCCCGCGCGCGTTCCAGAAGGTGAAGGACGAGAAGCTGCGCGCGGCGGGCCTCTCGGCCAACAAGCTCCTGGCGATGCGCGACCTCGCCGAGAAGTGCGCCTCCGGGCTGGTGCCCGACCGCGCGCGCCTCGAGACCCTGCCGGACATCGAGGTCATCGAGAAGCTCACCTTAGTGCGCGGCATCGGCGTGTGGACCGCGCAGATGTTCCTGATGTTCCGCCTCGGGCGTCCGGACGTCCTGCCCACCGGCGACTACGGCGTGCGCAAGGCCTTCGGCCTCCACTACCGCAAGCGGGGCGGCATGCCCCCGCCCGAGGCGTTGGAGAAGCACGGGCGCGTCTGGGCGCCGTGGCGCACCGTCGCGAGCTGGTACCTGTGGCGCTCCCTCGACGGGGACGCCGCGCTCTGAGCCCGCCCTAGGGCTTCGCGGCCTCGGCCTTCGACGCGCCCTCGGCCTTCGGCTTGGCCGGGGCCTCGGTGGCGAGCTTGAAGCGCTTGAGGGATGCGTCCACCTGGCGGCGGATCTCCTTGTAGCGCGAGACGCGCGCGGCGAAGCCGGGGTCGGTCTTGGGCTCGAAGCCGTCCAAGGCGTCGCCGAGCGCGAACAACACGGAGTCGACGGACTTGCGCTTCTCGGTCACGGCGCTCATGGCGGCCGTGCGCGGGTGAGGGTTCTTCGCGCGCCACTCCTTGGCGGCGGCATCCATGAGCGCCGCCTCGCGGCGGGTCTTGTCGCGCACCATGGCCTGGCAATAGCCGTCGCGCAGCTTCTCGAAGAGCGGGGCGCAGGCCTCCGGCTTACGGGTGACGAGCGCCGCGCAGAGCCCGGATCCCCCGCAGGACTTGCCCTTGCGCGCCGCCCCCAATGCCGCGACGTCCGGGCAGTAGGACGTCAGGAGGGGCTGCGCCTGCTTGAGCTTGCCGCAGGCGTCCGCCGCGCCCGCCGCCGCCTCCATCATCACCCCGCACAAGACCTTGTCCCGGTCGAACCAGGGCTCGGCCGCGATGTTCGCGCAGGAGCCCGCGCCGATGGAGGCGCAGCTCGCCTTCACGGCCGCCTCGCCGCCCACCGAGGCGAGCAAGTCCGGGGTAGAGAGCGCGGAGGCGGCCTTCTGGCACGCGCCCGCGGCGGAGGCGCCGGAAGCCCGCGCGTCGAAGAACTTCATGAGATGATAGCCCTCGAGGCAGTTATGCGCGACCGAGGCGCCGCCGCCTTTTCCCTTCTCCGCGTACGCGGGGGAGGCGCTGCAGGCCGCCTCCTGGCCCGAGGAAAGGCTCTGGCATGCCAAGTAGCGGGCCACGAGGGGGCGCACGGCCTGCTCTTCGGTGCGGGCCGCGAGCGGCGCGTCGCCGGGCCGGAACGTCCCGCGGCAGTCCGTCTCGAGCTTCTTCACGAAGAGCGCGTTGTAATCGAGGGCGGCGTCGGCGGCGGCGCTCTTGAGCGTGGCCTGGGCCGAGACGAGGACCGCATCGAGCTCCTTGCCCGCCTGGTCCGCCTGAACCAGCGCCGCGTCCAGGGACTTGAGCCCCGACGCGTTGCTGCCCCCCCCTCCGGACTTGCCTTGCACCGGGGCGCCCTGGGGGATGCCGCCGCTCCCCTTGATGTTCATGTCGATCTCCCCGGCATGGGCGGAGAACGCCACGGCGAGGCAGGCGGCGGCGAGGAGGTTTCTCATGTGGGCATAGTATAACAGCCCTTCCCGCAACATCAAGGCTGGGGTCAGGTCCCGCTTCGCGCCAGCAGGGCGTCCACCGCGCGGCGCTGCTCCGGGCTGAAAAGCCCCGGCTCGAGCTCCACCGCGCGCCGGAAATCCGCGGCCTGTCCCGTCGCGTCGCCGCGCGCGCCGCGCACCGTGCCCCGCACGAGATAGGCCAGCGCCGGCGGGCGCGGGGACTCCAGGGCGGCCGAGGCCTCGCGCTCGGCGGCCGCGGCGTCGCCGGCCGCGAAATGGACCTGCGCGGCGAGGGCGCGGGCCTCGGCGTAGCCGGCGTCGAGCTCGAGCGCCCGTCCGAGCGCCTTGAGCGCCTCGGCGCGGCGCCCCGAGCTCAACGCCAGGCGCGCGAGGGCCATGAGGGGCGCGATGGTCGTGGGCGCGAGAGCGGTCACGCGGCGCATGCGCTTGAGCGCCTCGAGCGTGCGGCCCTGGGCCGCCAGCAGGTCGCCCAGGGCCTTGTGGGCGCTCCAGGAGCGCGGCTCGAGCTTCACGGCCTTCTCGAGGTCGCGGCGAGCGCGCGCCGCCTCGCCCAGCGCCGCCAAGCAGGCCCCGCGCCAGGACAGCGGGGCGGCCTCGCGCGGCAGCGCCTTGACCGCGGCGTCCAGCGGCGCGCGCGCCTGGTCCGCCCGGCCCTCCTTCAGGAGCGTCCAGCCGCGCCACGCCGAGAGCCAGCCCAGGTCCGGACGGGCCGCGACGGCCTCCTCCAGCGGGAAGGCGGGCGGCCACACGTACTTCGGGTCGGTCTTGAAGGACGTCGTGAGGTCCTCGCAGGCGCCGTCGTAGTCGCGCAGGCCCAGGCGCGCCTTGCAGCGCTCGTAGCGGGAGACCACGTAATGCGGGTCCAGCGCCACGGCGACGTCGAGGTCGCGCCGCGCCTCCTCGTGGGCGCCGCGGCGCACGAGCAGAGCGCCGCGCCACGCGTAGGTGAACGGGTACCACGGCATGAGCCGCGCCGCGTCGGCGAAGTCGGCCAGCGCGCGCTCGGCCTCGCCCGCGCGCGCCAGCGCCGCGCCGCGCCAGGCCCGGATCCAGCCGCTCTCCGGCGCCAGCGCCGCCGCGCGGTCGAACTCCGCGAGGCCCGCCTTCGCGCCCTGCGCGTTGTTGAGCGCGCGGCCCAAGGACGCGACGATCCAGGCGGCGCGCGGAGCCAGGCGCGCGGCCTCGGCGTAATCGGCGAGCGCCTCGGTGTAGAGGCACAGGCGCGGGTCGCGCTTGAGCTCGGCGCGCTCGGCGTAGAGCAGGGCCGAGTCCGGCCGGCGGGCGATCTCCTTGTCGAGGATGCCGAGGTAGTTGCGCGCGTCGCCCCACGTCTCCTGCCCGAACCCGGGGAGGAGGTAGGACGCGCCCACGTCGGGGTCGCGGTCGCGCGCGAGATGGCAAAGTTCCAGCGCCTCGTCCTGGCGGCCCTCGCGGTGGCGCAGCTGGCTCAGCAAGGCGTAGGCCGCGGGGCTGCCCGGGTCGTCGGCGATGGCGGCCTCGCAGGCCGCGGCCGCGGCGGCGCGGTCCTCGGCGTGGAAGGCGGCGAGGGCCCGCAGCAGCAGCAGCACGTGCGGGGGCTTGGCGAAATAGCCCGCGGCCTCCTCGAAGTCGCGGCGCGCCCAGCCGAACTCGCGGTCCTCCAGGCGCGACTGCCCGCGCCACAGCAGGGCCCACGGGTCGCGGCGGTCGAGCGCGAGGGCGTCCCCCAGGATCTGGCGCGCGCGCTTGGGCGCGGCGATGACGTCGAGCTCCCCGAGCCAGGCCAGCGCCCGCGCGCGGCGCGGGTCCTTCTTCAAGGCGAGCGTCAGGTCCTTGCGCGCCCCGCGGACGTCCCCGCGCAGGCGCTTGACGCGTCCGCGCGCCGCGAGGTCCTCGGCGTCGCGCGCCCCGGCCAAGGACGCCTCGAGCGCCGCCAGCTCCCGGACGTGGACGCCGTGGAAGGCCTTGAGCTCCCGCCTCCCGAAGCCGGGCGCCGCCGCCGAGACGGACTCCTCCTCGCCCGGCACCTGGTGGGCGCTGTGACGCTCGGCCACCTCGAGGACGTCCCCTTCCCCGAGGGCCGCCAGTCCCGCGAGGGCCTTCCGCGCCGCTTCGCTCATGGCTGTATCCTATATAACATGGACACGCGGGAGACGCAACGCTCCGTCCCGACATCTCCACGACATCGCTTTTCTGTAATATAAGGGGGCATGGGCCTGCTCTTGGCGCTTCTCCTGGCTCCCGCGGCGCTCGCGGCGGAAGCCGACATCGCGGACGTGC
This sequence comes from uncultured Elusimicrobia bacterium, assembly GCA_964618085.1. Classification (GTDB taxonomy): domain Bacteria; phylum Elusimicrobiota; class Elusimicrobia; order UBA1565; family UBA9628; genus GWA2-66-18. The sequence goes on along the minus strand of CAZTZW010000168.1, from coordinate 1,574 downwards.
TCGTGAAGCTGCGCGACGAGCCCGAGCCCGCCGCGCGCGCGGCCATGATCGAGGAGCTCAACAAGCCCCCCCTGCGCGGCCCCCGCGCCTACCAGGCCTTGGTCGACGCCATGGAGCGGGACCTCTCCGACGCGGTGCGCCTGGCCGCGGCCAAGGCCGTCGCCACCTGGCCCGGCGGCGAGCCGCTGGAACGCCTGGACAAGTTCATGAAGACGGAGACCGGCGCCCTGACGCGGCGCGACCTCGCCCTGGCGCTGTCCACCGAGCCCGCGCACGCGACGAATCCCGACGCCACGCGACTGCTCGCCAACCTCCTCCTCGACGACCCCGCGCCCGCCGTACGCCGCGGCGCGGCCGTCGGCCTGGCCCTGCGCGGCGACATCTCGGCCCTCGGCGCGGCGCGCAAGGCCGCCGCGAGCGACGCCGACAAGGACGTGCGCGCGGTGGCCGCCAAGGCCGTCGCCGTCATGGAGCGCCCGCCCAAGGCCGCGGCCAAGAAAAAGGCCCCCCCGCCGCCCAAGGCCGACGCGGTCAAAGGCAAGGACAAGTGCTCCCCGCCCTACGGCTGGTGCGAGTGCGGCTACCCCGTCATCAAGACGCCGGCCAAGTGCCTGACGCGCGAGGACTGCCGCCATCTCTTCCTCAACTCCTACCGGCGCAACAACCTCTCCTGCGACTGGGACGGCCAGGACATGGAGACGACGGACTGATCTGGTAGGATATCCCCGATGAAGAACAAGGTCGTGTCGATGAAGGAAGCCGTGGCCTCGCTCGTCAAGGACGGGGACACCGTCGTCATCGAGGGCTTCACCCACCTCATCTCCTTCGCCGCCGGCCACGAGCTCATCCGCCAGGGCAAGAAGGACCTCACCCTCGCGCGTCTCACCCCGGACCTGGTCTACGACCAGCTCATCCACGCCGGCGTCGCCAAGAAGCTCGTCTTCTCCTGGGCGGGCAACCCCGGCGTGGGCTCCCTCCACGCCTTCCGCCGCGCGACCGAGTCCAAGCCCCCGACGCTCGCCATCGAGGAGTACTCGCACTTCGGCATGGTCGCGCGCTTCTCCGCGGGCGCGGCGAACCTGCCCTTCTGGCCCCTGCGCAACTACGCGCACACCGACATCCCCAAGGCCAACCCGCTCATCAAGACCGTGAAGTGCCCGTTCACCGGCGAGGACTTGGCCGCGGTACCCGCCCTGCGCCCGGACGTCACCATCGTCCACGCCCAGCGCGCCGACAAGAGCGGCAACACCCAGATCTGGGGCCTGATGGGCGTGCAGAAGGAAGCCGCCTTCGCTTCCAAGAAAGTGATCGTCGTCGTCGAAGAGCTCGTGGACGAATCCGTCATCCGCTCCGACCCCAACCGCACCCTCATCCCCGGCCTGCAGGTCGACGCCGTCGTCGTCGAGCCCTGGGGCGCGCACCCGTCCTACGCGCAGGGCTACTACGACCGCGACAACGACTTTTACGTCGCCTGGGACAAGGTCGCCCGCGAGGAAGCCTCGTTCAAGAACTATCTCGACGAGTTCGTCTACGGCGTGAAGGATCGCGCGGAGTACATGAGGAAGAACGCAGGG
>CAZTZW010000167.1:0-6250 GCA_964618085.1 uncultured Elusimicrobia bacterium | reverse complement strand
GAGCGAGGGCCCGCAGGCGATGCGTCCGGGCGCGCTCCGCCGGGGAGGAAGAGCCGGGGACGGGCGGTCGGCCCGCGCCCTCGCGGACGGCGCGGACCGTCGCGTCGACGGAGGCGGCGGCCGTCAGCGCCGGCGGGGCGTCGCGTCGGGGCAGCGCGGCGCGGAGGGCGTCGGGGAGGGGGCGCGGCGCGACGATGACGCGGGGCGCGTATCGGTCCAGGTGCTCCTTGAAGCCGCGGACGTCGGCCTCCCGGAAGGGGCGGCGCACGACGACGTAGAGGGTCGAGGCGTCGCCGTCGTTGAGCCGGTCCTCGAGGTCCAGGCGCGCGTCCGCGGAGTCCCGCGCGGCGTTCTCGGCGCCGGTCAGATGGAGGACGCGCACGGCGACTCGAGCCGGCTCGGCCGCCGCCGCCGGCGCAAAAGAAAAGGCCGCGGCGAGCGCCGCGGCCTTGAAGAGCGGCGACGAGCCGCTCACTGGAGGGCGAAGTCTTTGGCGATGGTGGGGTGGACCGGCGCGCCGGGCGTCTTGCGGATCTTCTCGAGGAGGTCCGCCCCGATGAGGGGGGCCAGCGCGCTCTCGTAGACGGGGCGCAGCGCCTTCGCGAAGGCCGCGCGCTGGGCTTCCGTCATGTGGACGGGGCGCACGCCCTTGGCGAGCATCATGCGCTTGGCCTCCTCGTTGTGCTCGATGGTCTTGGCGCGCTCGATGCGGGCCGCCTCGCGCGACGCCTTGACGAGCAGTTCGCGGTAGGCGGGCGGCAGGGAGTCGAAGAACTTCTCGTTGACATAGGTCACGCTGACGAGATAGGTCGAGCCGGGCATGCTGAAGTGCTTGAAGCCCTGCTGAAGCGAGGCCTGCTCGTAGTTGCGCCACGTGATGACGACGGAATCCAGCGCCCCGTCGCGCGCCATGGGCAGGATGTGGGAGCGGCGGTGCTTGATGGGCACGGGGATGGCGCCGAGGCTCTTGAGCCAGGCCTCGTTGACCGCGTCGCCGAACACGCCGACCTTCAGCCCCTTGAGGTCCTCGGGCTTGCGGATCTCGCGGTCGACGGTGGCCACGCCGCTGGCGCCGCCGCTGTAGGTGAAGGAGAGGCCCACTATCTTGTGGGCGCGCAGGCCCTCGAGCATGCTGGCGCCGAGCGGGCCCTCGATGACGCCCTCCATGTGGCGGTAGTCGCGGAAGAGGTAGGGAGCCTCGAAGGCCATGAGGCGCGGGTCCACCGCGCCCATGACGTCGGTGTAGGAGTGGCCCATCTCGGCCTCGCCCTTGGCGACCATGGGGGCGATCTGAGGAGAGACCTGCGCCTCCAGGGCCTCCGTGTTGGCGGCGACGATCTCGACGGTGATGTCGCCGTTGCTGGCGGTCTCGACGTTGTGCTTGAAGCTCTCGGCGGCCTCTTCGAAGTAGTCGAGGTTGGGGTGTCCGAGCAGCCACTTGATCTTGTAGCGGCTCGCGGCGGAGGCGGGAGCGACGGACGACGCGAAGAAGACGGCCAACAGCCCCACGACCGCGGCAGGCTTGAGCGTTCTCATAGACCTAGACCCCCTGGAGTCCGTACGGCTGAATCTGGCATACGGTAACAGCATTTGAATGAAAAATCAATGGAGAAATCGACTGGAAAGCGATTCAAAAAGCGCCTATTCCTCCAGGCTTTTTCGGCCAGAGGCGCCTAGTCCTCGATGAAGCGGGAGCGCCACTCCTTGGAGGGGAGGGCGCAGGCGTCGAAGCGGCCGAACAGACGGTAGCGCACGGACGCGACGAGGCTGTAGAACGGGTCGAGGAGGAAGGCGGGCAGGACGCGCAGGAGCGCGAGCAGGCGCCAGCCCGGGCCCAGGCGCGAGAGGACGGTGAACACCGCCTTGGACTTCTGCAGCAGGCGCTCTCCGGGGCCCTCGGCGTCCAGGACCAGGTACACCGTGTTCAAGTCGGCGTGGTCGACGCCGTGGCGGGCGAGGAGCTTCCCCGCGAAGGCGCTCTGGAGCGGGGCGAAGCGGAACGTCGCGGCGGCGTCGCGCTTCAAGACGAACTGCACGAAGCGGTCGCACAGGCCGCAGACGCCGTCGTAGAGGATTATCACCGCCGCGCCTTGCGCGCGGAGAGGACGGCGTCGATGACGCGGGTCTGCTCGCGCGCGGTGAGGTTGGAGCCGCTGGGCAGGCACAGGCCGCGCGCGAACAGGTCCTCCGACACGCGCCCGCCCACCGCGCGCCGGCCCTTGAACACGGGCTGCAGGTGCATGGGCTTCCACAGCGGGCGCGCCTCGATGCCGCGCGCCTCCAGCGTCTTGCGCACGTCCTCGCGCGAGGCGCCGAAGCGCTCCGGGTCGAACAGGACGCAGGTCAGCCAGCGCGTCCCGCGGCCGTAGGACGCCTCCGGCATGAAGGTCACGCCCGGGAGGCCGCCCAGTTCCTTCTGATAGCGCGCGAACACGCGGCGGCGCGCCGCGACGCGCGCGACCAGCACCGCGAGCTGTCCCAGGCCGATGGCTGCGAGCACGTTGCTCATGCGGTAGTTGAAGCCGATGAAAGTGTGCTGGTAGTGCGGGGCGGGGTCGCGGGCCTGGGTGGCCAGGAAGCGCGCGTGGCGGGCCAGCTTGCCGTCGTCGGTGACCAGCATGCCGCCGCTGGACGTCGTGATGATCTTGTTGCCGTTGAAGGAGAACGCGCCGGCCCAGCCGAAGCCGCCGACGGGACGGCCCCGGTAGGTGGCGCCCAGGGCCTCGGCCGCGTCCTCGATGAGGGGGACGCGGTGGCGGCGGCAGGCCGCGGCGATGGGGCGGTAGTCGGCGCTCTGGCCGTACAGGTCGACGGCGATGACGGCGCGCGGCAGGCGGCGCTTCTTGGCCAGGCGGTCGAGCTCCCCGGCGAGGAGGGCGGGGTCCATGTTCCACGTCGCCGCGTCGCTGTCGATGAAGACGGGGACGGCCCCGTCGTAAGTGATGGCGTTGGCCGTGGCGGCGAAGGTGAAGGAAGAGCACAGCACCTCGTCGCCGCGCTCGAGCTCCAGTGCGCGCAGCGCCAGGTGGAGGGCGGCGGTGCCGCTGGAGACCGCGACGGCGTGCTTCGTGCCGATGCGCTCGGCGAAGGCGGCCTCGAAGGCGGCCACGTGGGGGCCCAGCGGGCCGATCCAGTTGGTGCGGAAGGCTTCTTTGATGTGGCCCATCTCCCGCCCGCTGAGGTGGGGGGAGGACAGGAAGATGCGTCCGTCTTTGGCGCCCATCGGAGGGCATTATGCCAAATCCAGGACGGCGTCAGGCGGCGGAGGGGCCGAGGTGCAGCGCGACCGTCTCGGCGAAGGTGCGGGTGTCGATGGGCTTGGAGATGTAGCCGACGCAGCCCGCCTCGCGGGCCTTCTCCTCGTCGCCCTTCATGGCGTAGGCGGTCAAGGCGATGACCGGGATGGCGCGCGTGCGCGCGTCGGCCTTGAGCTGGCGCGTCAGGGTCAGGCCGTCGGTCCCCGGCAGCTGGATGTCCATGAGGATGAGGCGCGGCGGCGCGGCGGCGACGGCGGCGCGGGCCTCCTCCGCGGTGCCCGCGGTCGCGACCTCGTAGCCGGCGGCCAGCAGGACGACGCGCGCCAGCTTGAGGTTGACGTCGTTGTCGTCGACGATGAGGACGAGGGCGCCCTTCATGACGCGAGGGCCGTGAGAGGCAGCACGGCGTGGAAGACGCTGCCGCGGCCGGCCTCGCTGCGCACGCCGACGCGGCCGCCCTGCGCCTCGACGATCCTCTTCGTGAGGGCCAGTCCCAGTCCCGTGCCGCCCTGCTTCTTGGTCAGGGGGTGCTCGAGCTGCTGGAACTCGATGAAGAGGCGGTGGAAATCGGCCCCGGGGATGCCCACGCCGGTGTCCTCGACCTCGAGACGGAAGAAGCCCGGCGCCTCGGGAGCCGTGCGGATGGTCACGAGCCCGCCCTCGGACGTGAACTTGAGCGCGTTGGAGAGGTAGTTGTACAGCACCTGCTTGAGACGCGCGGGGTCCAGGCGCACGCGGTCGACCGCGGGGGACAGCTCGACGGCGAAGCGGACGCCCTTCTTCTCCGCCATGCCGCTGAGCACGCCGCGCACCTCGGCGACGACCGCGGCCAGGGAGAGGTCCTCCGGGGAGAAGCTCATCTTGCCGGACTCGAGCTTGGCCAGGTCGAGCACGTCGTTGAGGAGCTGGAGCAGGTGGCGCGAGCTCGTCAGGATGTCCCCGAGATATTCCTTCTGCGCGGGCAGCAGCGGCCCCGCCTTCTCGTCGTGGAGGATCTCCCCGAAGCCGATGACGGCGTTGAGCGGCGTGCGCAGCTCGTGCGACATGTTGGCCAGGAACTGGCTCTTGAGCCGGTTGGCCGCGGCGATGCGGAGGTTCTCCTCCTCCAGCTCGCGGGACTTGCGGCGCTCGTCCTCGGCGCGCTTGCGCTCGGTGATGTCGATGATGGACGCCAGCACGAAGGCGCCCTCGCGCGTGTCGAGCGGGTTCAGGCCGATCTCGACGGGCACCTCGGACCCGTCCTTGCGCACCCCGAACAGCTCCCGCCCCGAGCCCATCGAGCGGGTCCGCGGGGCGCCGAAGAAGGCGTCGCGGGACGCGGGATGGTCGCGGCGGAAGCGGGCGGGCACGAGCATCTCGATGGGCCGGCCGAGCATCTCCGCGCGCTCGTAGCCGAACAGCTTCTCGGCCTGGGAGTTCACCAGCACCATCTTCCCGTCCTTGCCGACCATGACCATGGCGTTGGGCGCCGCCTCGACGACCAAGCGGAAGCGCTCCTCGGCCTTCTTGCGCTCGCTGATGTCGATGATGGCCGCCAGGACGAAGAAGCCCTCGCGCGTCTCCATGGGGTTGAGGCCGATCTCGACGGGCACCTCGGTGCCGTCCTTCTTGAGCCCGTACAGGTCCCGTCCCGCGCCCATGTTGCGGGTCTTGGGGTCGGTGAAGAAGCCGTCGCGCGACCCCGGATGGCCGGCGCGGAAGCGGGCGGGCACGAGGATCTCGATGGGCTGGTCGAGGAGCTCCGCGCGCGGGTAGCCGAACAGCCTCTCGGCCTGGCGGTTGACGAAGACGATGCGGCCGCGCCGGTCCACGAGGACCTTCGCCGCGGGGGTGGCCTCGGCCATGAGGCGGTAGCGCTCCTCCGACTGGCGCAGCTTCTCTATCTCGGCGGCGTCGAGGTCCACGTCAGCGGTCCTCCTGCATGGAGTCGAGGACCTCGCGCACCTTGGACGCGAGGATGTCCATCGTGAACGGCTTGCGCAGGAAGACGATGCCGGGCTCCAGCACGCCTTCATGCGAGAGGGTCTCGTCCGGGTAGCCGGAGGTGAAGAGGATGCGGACGTCGGGCCGCGCCTGCCGGAGGGCGTCGTACAGCTGGCGGCCGTTCATGGAGGGCATGATGACGTCGGTGAGCACGAGCCGGATGGCGCGTTCGGCGTCCTGACGCGCCAGCGCCAGCGCCTCCAAGCCGTCCTGGGCCTCCAGCACCGTGTACCCGTGCGTGCGCAGGATGCGGCCGGTGAGCTTGCGCACGTGGGGCTCGTCCTCGACGATGAGCACCGTCTCGCGTCCCCGTCCCGGCTTGGAAGGCGGCGGCTGAGCCGCGGCGTCCGCGCCGCCGGCGACGACGGGGAAATAGAGGGTGAAGCGCGCGCCCTTGCCCGGAGCGCTCTCCACGCGGATGTGCCCGCCGCTCTGCTTGACGACGCCGTAGCAGGTGGCCAGGCCGAGTCCGGTGCCCTTGCCCTTCGGCTTGGTCGTGAAGAAGGGCTCGAAGAGGTGCTCCAGGACCTCGGGGCTCATGCCCTCTCCGTCGTCGGCCACGGAGAGGGTCGCGTAGCGGCCCTTGGGGATGGTCCCGCGCGCGTCGGACCGGTCGCGCGCGAACTCCACGGCCGCGGTCTCGACGAGGAGGCCGCCGCCCTTGGGCATCGCGTCGCGCGAGTTGACGCAGAGGTTCACGAGCACCTGCTCAATCTGATGAGGGTCGAGGTAGGCCGCGTCCAGCCCGTCGGCGAGCGACACCGTCAGTCGGACGTCCTCTCCGATGAGGCGCGTCAGCATCCGCTCGGCGTTGCGGACGAGCGCGTTGATGTCGAGGTTGCGGGGCTCGAAGACCTGGCGCCGCGAGAAGGCCAGGAGCTGCTGGGTCAGCTGCGCCGCGCGCAGGGCGGTCGCCCGTACCTCCGTCAGGTCGCCGCGGAGGGGGCCCTCGGGCAGGGTCTCGATGGACATCTCCGTGAGGCCGAGGATCACGGTGAGCAGGTTGTTGA
>CAZTZW010000166.1:0-6254 GCA_964618085.1 uncultured Elusimicrobia bacterium | reverse complement strand
TGCCGGTGCCCTCGCCCGGTCCGCCGCGCTGGCCGATGCGCACGATGAAGGTCGCGGGCAGGCTCTTGTCGTAGAGGTCCTGCTGCTCCTGCTCGAGCTGGGAGAGGCCGGGCCGCTGCTGGGGCCGCACGTAATCGGTCTTGCGGAACATCGGGTTGCCGTCGGGGCGCACCGTGTTGCGGATGGTGAGCAGGCCGTCCGTGAAGTCGTCCGCGAGGGCGGCGGCGGGCGACAGGGCGAGGAGGGCGGCGAGGGCGATTCTCATGGTTTCTCCGGTGTTGCGCGTCATACGCACATGGTACGTCCGGAACCGCGTCCATTTCAGGACCCGGGGGCCTAGACGGGGCAGGTCTGTGGGCCTAGAGTAAAACAGGCCCTTGGGCCCGGAGCGGGGAGCTCTAGCGGAAGACGGTGCGGCGGTAGTGGCGCAGCTCCTCGATGGACTCCTTGACGTCCTCCAGCGAGAGGTGCCGCTTCTCCTTCGTGTAGACGTACTTGGCCTCGGGGTACCAGCGCGAGACCAGCTCCTTGATGGAGGAGACGTCCACGGAGCGGTAGTGGAAGAAGGCGTTGAGGCGCGGCATGTACTTGACCAGGAAGCGCCGGTCCTGGCCGATGGTGTTGCCGCACAGCGGGGACTTGCCGGGCTCGCACCACTTGGCGAGGAACTCGAGGGTGCGGGCCTGGGCGTCGAGGACCGAGACCTTGGACTCGCGGCAGCGCTGGGTCAGGCCGGACTTGCCGTGCTGCTCCACGCACCAGGGGTCCATGGTGTCGAGCACGGCGTCGGGCTGGTGGAGCGCCAGGCACGGCCCCTCGGCGAGCACGTTGAGGTCGCTGTCGGTGACGACCGTGGCGATCTCCATGATGACGTCGCGGTCGGGCTCGAGCCCGGTCATCTCCAGGTCGAGCCACACGAGGGTCTTGTCGTCCGTGAGCGCCATGGCGGCATCTTACCAAAATCGCCGCGTGACGGAGGTCACATGTCGTTTTCTTGACAGCCACCGTCATGTCTGTTAGACTCCCGAAGGAGCCCCCGTCTGAGGAGGCCCCCAGGAGGAGTACCCCGCATGAAACGCATCGCCTCTCTCTCGCTCGCCCTCGCGGCCGCCGTCGCCATGACGGCCTGCTCCAAGAGCAAGCCTTCCCCCATCGCCAACAACGCCCCGGAGTGGGTCAATAAGGGCACCGGCGCCTTCAAGGACGCCGCCGGCAAGCAGGTGTTCTACGGCGTCGGCTCCGTCCAGGGCATCCGCAACATCCCCCTGGCCCGCGCCTCGGCCGACGACCGCGGCCGAGCCGACATCGCGAAGATCATGAACTCCTACGTGACCTCGCTCTCCAAGGACTACATGGCCTCGGTCACCGCCGGCGACATGAAGCAGTCCTCCGAGGAGCAGATGGTCTCCCAGACGATGAAGAACTTCGCCAAGTTCACCCTCAACGGCTCGGTCCCCGTGGACCACTGGGTCGACAAGGAGAACAACATCGTCTACTCGCTCGTGAAGCTCGACATGGCCGCGGTGCAGGCCAGCCTCGCCGAGTCCAAGGAGCTCAACGCCAAGGTGCGCGACTATGTGAAGGCCAACGCCGAGAAAGCCTTCGACGAGCTCGCCGCCGAGGAAGCCAAGCGCAACTAAGATGCGTATCGCTCCCTTCATAGCCGCTTCCCTGGCCCTGTCGCTGTCCGCGTGCGGCGGGACGTCCGTGCAGCGCATGGACGCCAACGAGGTCAAGGACGTCAGCGGCCGCTGGAACGACACCGACTCCCGTCTGGTGGCCGAGGAGATGATCTCGGACTGCCTGGCGCAGACCTGGTACCCCCGGGCGCTCAAGGAGACGGGCGGCAAGGAGCCGACCGTCATCGTGGGCACCGTGCGCAACCAGAGCCAGGAGCACATCAACGTCGAGACCTTCGTCGAGGAGCTGCAGCGCGCGCTGATCAACTCCGGCAAGGTGGAGTTCGTCGCCTCGAAGAACGAGCGCGGCGAGGTCCGCGACGAGCGGCTCGACCAGGACACCAACGCCTCCGAGGAGACGCGGACGGCGCACGGCAAGGAAGCGGGCGCCAACTACATGCTCAGCGGCACCCTCAACCAGATCGTGGACCAGGAGGGCGGCAAGGCGGTCATCTACTACCAGACCAACCTCAAGCTGCTCAACATGAAGTCCAACAAGATCGCCTGGAACGGCCAGAAGAAGATCAAGAAGTTCGTCAAGCGCTCCAAGGCCGGCTGGTAAAGCCGGCATGGACGTCACGCGGCCCCGCCTTTCACTCGTGAAAGGCGGGGCCGTCGCTTTCCTGGTCCCCCTCCTGGCCGCCTGCGGCGGCCCCTCCGGCACCCTGCGCAAGGACGTCAACGCCTCGCTGGCCGGGCGCGACTGGGCGGCCGCGGAGAAGAAGACCGTCGCGGCCAAGCAGTCCTCCTACGGCAAGAAGAACCAGGTCCTCTACTACCTCGACCTCGGCGCGATCCAGCACGACGCCGGGAAGTTCAAGGAGAGCGACGAGAGCCTCGACAAGGCCGAGCGGCGCATGGAGGAGCTCTACACCAAGAGCGTCACGCGCGCGGCCGGAACCCTGATGGTCAACGACACGACCACGGAGTACGCGGGGGAACGCTTCGAGCGCGCCTTGGTCAACGCCTACCGGGCCCTCAACTACGTCTTCCTCGGGAACCACGACGAGGCCCTCGTCGAGGTGCGCAAGCTCTCGCGCCTGCTCCAGGAGTACGCCGACGTCTACGGCGCCAAGAGCACCGCCTACAAGGACGACGCCTTCGCGCAGTTCCTCGCCTCCCTCCTCTATGAGGACGACGGCAAGACCGACGACGCGCGCATCTCGCGCGAGAAGTCCCGCGCCACCTACGAGCGCTGGTCCAAGTCATACGGCATGCCCGTCCCGCGCCTGGAGCCCGTCGGCGAGCGCCTGGGCTCCGGCGAGCTCGTCTTCCTGCACTACAACGGCGTGGCGCCCCGCAAGGTCAGCAAGACCATCTCCTTCGCCTGGCGCGAGGCCCTCACCTACCTCGACGCCACCAAGGACGACGAAGCCGAGGCCGGCCAGGCCAAGCGCGCCCTGGCGGCGGGCCTCACCGTGGGCAAGGCCGTCGCCGTCGCCTTCCCCGACTACGTCCAGGACCCCTTCAACATCGCCGGCTCCGCCGTCGAGGCCGCCGGCGTGAAAGCCCCGACCGAGCTGGCCTCCGACATCTCCGCCATCGCGCGCAAGGACCTCGAGGAGCGCCTGGGCGTCATCCGCGGCCGCGCCGTCGCGCGCGCCGTGGTCAAGTTCGTGCTCGCCAAGGCCGCGAGCGACGCCGCCGAGAAGAAGTACGGCAAGGACTCCTGGCAGGCGGCCCTCACCAAGGTCGGCGGCGCGGTCGCCTCGGTCGCGACCGAGGTCGCCGACACGCGCGCCTGGGCCACCTTGCCCGCGCAGTTCCGCGTGGCGCGCCTGAACCTCCCCCCCGGCAAGTACGACGTCAAAGTCGTCTACACGGGCCCCTCGGGGGCCCGCCTCTCCGAGCAGACCTTCCCCGGCGTGACGATCCGCAAGGGTCGCCGCACCTACCTTCGCGACAGGACGGCACTATGAACAAGACCATCGGACTGACCCTCGCCGCGCTCTCACTCGCTCTCTCGGCCTGCTCCGGCGGCGGCGCCAAGAAAGGCCCCGTCTCCTCCGGCGGCCCCCGGCCCGCCTGGGTCGAGGGCGAGAGCCCGCGTTGGCCGCGCTCGCGCTTCATCGTGGGCGTGGGCTCGGCCGACGACGAGAACGGCGCCGGCGACCGCGCCCGCGGCGAGGTCGCGCGCGTGTTCTCCTCGAAGGTCACCGTCGACACCACGCTCGACGAGACCGAGTCCACTCTGACCGCGGACGGCAAGTCCAAGACCAGCTTCGCCCAGAACGTGGCCCAGCAGGTGCGGACCGTCGCCGAGAAGGCCCTCGAGGGCTCGGACGTGGTGGAGCGCTGGAAGGACCCCGCGACGGGCCGCTACTACGCCCTCGCCGCGCTGGCCAAGGACCAGGCGCTGCTCGCCGTCACCGAGAAGCTCCAGGACCTCGACGGCGAGGCCGCCTCCTGGAAGGGCAAGCTCGACTCCGCCTCCGACCGCTTCGAGAAGGCCAAGGCCGCCGCCAAGCTCTCCACCTTGCTCAAGGCCCGCGGCGAGCTCGAGGCCGAGCACCGCGTGCTGGGCGGCGGCAAGGCCGAGAGCTCGCTCGACGCCGGCGCCGCCAAGAGCGCCGCCTCCGCCGCGCTGGCCGCCCTCAACGTCGTCGTCGGCGCCGACGGTCCCGGAGCCAAGGAGGTCGTCACCGGCCTCGTCGAGGGCCTCAACGCCTCGGGCCTCTCCGCCCGCCCCGCGTCCTCCGGCGGCATAGCCGACCTGCTGGCCGAGGCCGACGTCGCCGTCGAGCCCGGCACGGGCGGCGACCCGCGCTGGAAGTGGTCCCGCGCGACCGCGACCGTCACCTTGAAGGAAGGCCGCGAGGGCAAGATGTTCGCGCGCTTCGAGGTCGCCGAGCGCCAGGCCTCCGCCGACGCCGGCGAGGCCCGCCGCCGCGCCTTGGCCGCGCTGGCCAAGAAGACCGCCGCCCAGACCCAGGCCTCCATCTCCGCCTTCTTCGAGAACCAGTAGCCGGCCCCTAACAGAAGGGACAGGCACTTTCGTTAGGGGTGCGCCTTCTTTTCGAGAGGCGCCTATTCCGTGGTCTTCGCGGGGAGCTGCAGGAGTCCCTGCACGCCGGTCTGGATCATGTCTCCGAGGAGCTTGCCCACCTTGACCTTGGTCTTGGGCTCGGAGATGGTGCCGCGGACCTCGATGTCCGTGGGCAGGACGCGGCCCACCTGGGCGGTCACGACGAGGTCCAACGCCTCTTTGGGGAGGTCGATGCTGCCGCGGGCGCTCACGTCGGCCTTCTCGCTGTCGAGATGGCTCTCGCGCACGTGCATGACCCCGTTCTGGATGAGGTAGTCGCCCGTGATGGAGCGGACCTCGATGTCGGAGAGGTCCGGCACGCCCGACACGACCCGGCCGAGACCCTGGATGATGGTCAGCGGCACCATCACGACCTTCAGCGCGGGGTTGGACGCTCCCATCTCCTTGGCGCTGCGCAGCCGTCCGCCGGCGACGCTGAAACGCAAAGTGCCGTTGAGCGGGCGGAAGTCCGGACCAAGACCCGAGAGGTCCCAGGAGGACTTGAGGTTGGAGATCGTCGCCTGCGGGTGCGCGAGCGCCCCGACGTTCAGACTGCCGCGAGAGCGCAAGGACGGCGCCGGCGCGGCGGGCTCGCCGGGCTTGGCCGGCGCGACGGGCTTGGGCGGGTTCTCCGCGGCATAGCGCTTCTTGGCCGCGAGGAAGGCGCCGAGGTCGAAGCGGTCGAGCGTGGCGTCGAGCGATATCTCCGGCGACTTGGCGAAGTCCTTCACCGTCAGATCCATCTCCAGGTTCCCATCCGCCACCCGTCCCTTCAGGTTCGGGACGTCGAGCCGCCTCTCATCGAAGGCGGCCGTGCCGTTGAAATCGCTCAACGCCAGGCCCGACACGGTCGCGCCCGCGCCGCGGAACTGGGCCTTGCCCGCGAACACGGGCTTGGCGCCGGCGCCGGTCACCGACAGCGCGACGAAGCCCGCGCCCTTGAGCTCCAGGTCGCGCGTCGCCGGCGTGAGCTTCGTGAGCTCCTCGAGTACGAAGGACTTGCACTTGACCAGCAAGTCATAGGCCATGCGCCCCGAGGGGTCGCCGACCGCCCCCTCGACCGCGACGTCGTTGCCGCCGATCTTGACGCGCAGTTTGCGCAGGCGCAGGCGCTCGGCCGTGTAGTCGAGGTCCGTCTCCCACGAGGAAGCCGGCAGCTGCAGTCCCGGCGGCACGCCGGCGAAGGGAAGGTCCTTGTCGGTGAGCGCCGGCAGCGTGAGTTCGGCCTGCGCCTCCACTTCGGGGCGGAGCTTGGCTCCCAGCGCGCCGAGCACGGCCCCGCCCAAGGTCACCTTGCCGCCGGTGAAGACGAGGCTCAGGCCCTGGAAGCGGACGTCCTCGCCCTTGACCGCCACGGCGCCGTCCACCTTGACGGCGGGGATGACGAAGGACGGCGGCACCGACGACGGCAGAGCGACCGGCAGGTCCCCCGCCTTCGTCGACGGCAGGGCCAGCGCCAGCTTCACGGACACGTCGGGGGCCGGCTTGGCCGAGCCCAGGCGCGCGATGGAGCCGGATACGCGCTCGGCGGCATCGGCGACGATCTCGTC
>CAZTZW010000165.1:0-6281 GCA_964618085.1 uncultured Elusimicrobia bacterium | reverse complement strand
GGCGCTGAAAGGGGGCGGACGCCGTCGGCGAGCGCCAGCGACGCGGCCGTCAGCGCCAGGGACGGCGCGCCGAGGACGACGCTCCCGGGCTGGAGACGGACCGGCGTCGCCGCCGCCGGGACGACGGGGCGCGCGGCCCGCATCGTCGCGCCGGAAGGCGCCGCGGCGAGCAAAGACAGGAGTACGGCCGTGAGTCGTCTCACGACTCTATTATGGAATAGGCGGACGTCTTCGTCAGGGGTCCGTCGGCCCATGCCGCGGGACCAAGGTCCTAGCCCTCGATGACGACGGCCGTAGGTCCCGTCCACGCCAGCGGCGTCAGACCCAGGCCTCTGGCCGAGGCCGCGAAGGCGCCCAGCAGGGGGCCGAGCAGGTCCGGCATCAGCTCGACGCCGTCGGCGCCCGCGGCGCGGGCCCGCGCCAACTGCCAGGGGTCGACCACCACGTCGCGCGCGATGAGCGGGGCGTCGGGCAGCGCGGCGCGCGCCGCTTCCAGGTGCTCCCAGTCTCCGGCGTGGAAGTTGCGCTCCACCCACACCGCGACGACGGACGCGCCGCCGGCGACGGCCTCGGCGGCCAGGCGGGCGGCCTCCTCGGCGGTGGCGCGCTCCTTGGGCACGAGGAAGCCGCGCTCGGCGTCGGCGAAGCGCACCTCGAAGAGGCCTCCGGCCGGCGGGAGCGCGAACGGGCGCGGCACCCGGGCGAACAGGGGAAGGGCGGCCAGGTCGTCGAGCGAGGCGAGCGCCTTGAGGCGCTCGACGCGGCGTCCGACGTGGGCGGCGAGGGCCGCGGGACGTTCCACGCGGACATGATATCATGGCTCCCCGTGAACGCTCTCGCCTACGTCGCCTGCACCCTCATCTGGGGCTCGACCTGGATGGCCATCAAGTTCGGCCTCGACGGCGTCCCCCCCTTCTACGGCGCCGGCATGCGCTTCGTCATCGCCGCGGCCGTGCTGTGGACCATGATCCTGGTCTCGGGAAAGCGCAAGCCTCTCTCGGAGCAAGGCAAGAAGGCGGCGTGGGTCGCGTCCTTGCTCGGCTTCACCTGGAACTACGCGCTGGTCTACTGGGCCGAGACGCGCGTGGCCAGCGGCCTGGTGGCCGTCCTCTTCAGCCTCTCGCCCCTGCTCACGGCTTTCTTCGCCGCGGCGCTGGGCGCCGAGCGGCCGGGCCTGCGCCACGTCGCGGGCGCCTTCGTGGGCGTGGCCGGCGTCGTCCTGCTGATGTGGCCCGAGAAAGGCCTGACCGCCGCCGACCCGTGGGGCCTCCTGGCCGCCTTCCTGGCCTGCGCGGGATCGGCCCTGAACCTGGTGCTGCAATCACGCTGGGCCAAGGGGGAGGATTCCTGGCGCCTCAACGCCCAGGCCATGAGCATCGGCGCCGCTCTCCTGCTCCTCATGAGCTTCGTCGCCGAGAGCGGCGAGACCGCGGCCTGGTCCGCCCGCAACGTCGCCGCGCTGCTGTACCTGTCGCTCGCGGGCTCGGTCGCGGCCTTCCTCTTCCTGTACAAGCTCCTGCGCGAGCTGCCGCCGTCCCGGGTCAGCCTGATGACCTTGCTCTTCCCGGTGGTCGCCCTTTTCCTGGGCTGGTCCGTCCTCGGCGAGGTCCCCACGTCCAAGGGCCTGCTCGGCTGCGTCCTCATCCTCGCCGGCGTCGGCGCCGCCTTGTTAACAAAGGGGCCAGGCACCAAGTCAACAAGTCCGAGAAGTTAATTCGGTGCCTGGCCCCTTTGTTAACTAAAGCGCCCGCAGAGTCCGGCCGACCGTCTTAAGGAACGCGTCGACGCCGGCGGGCAGCGGGCGGCCGCGGCGCTTGAGGAACCATATCTCGCGGCCGAGCTTGGGGCCGGGCAGGCGGACGACGAGGCCGCGCTTCACTTCCTCGGCGACCACGAAGTCGGGGAGCACCGCGGCGGCCAGGCCGTCGAGCACGAAGCGGCGGTGCGTCTCCAGGAACTCGGCCTCGAAGCGCACGTCGCGCGGCAGGCGCTGGTCCGGGAAGCCGTCGACGCTGGGCTCGGAAGGGTCGGCGCGGAAGTAGCGGGGCGCCACGAACGGGAGCTTCAAGACCTCCTCCGCCGTGGCCGGGACCTTCCCCTTCGGCAGGAGGGCGCGCGCGGCGTAGACGTGCGAGCGCAGCTCGCCCACGCGCCGCGTCTCGATGTCGTGGTCGGGGACCTCGCCGTGGTAGTAGAAGGCGAAGTCGATCCAATCCTTCTTCAAGGCGTCGGCCATCTCGCGCGGCCCCAGCTCGTGGAAGCCGAAGCGCGTCTCGGGGTGCGCCGCGCGGAACGCGCGCAGGGCCGGGGCGAGCAGGTAGTTCGTGATCATCTCGCGCGAGCCCACGCGCAGGAAGGCGGGGCCGCCCGGCGCCGCGCCCTCGAGCTGGAGGCGGGATTCCTCCACCAGATCGTAGATGCGTTCGACCTGCGTCTTGAGGTAGGCGCCGTCGGCCGTCAGCGAGACGTGGCGCGGGCCCCGCGTGAACAAGGACTTCTTGAGCGAGCGCTCCAGCAAGGTCACCGAGCGGCTGACCGCGGGCGTCGTGACGTGCAGGGCCTCCGCGGCCCGGGTGAAGTTCCCGGTGCGGGCGACTTCCAGGAAGTAGCGCAGCTGGTAGAGGTCCATGATAGGGTTGATTATAACTTAACGTTAACTGTCGTTTTATTCAATTTACATACATGCGCGCCGCGGGCATAATGTCCCCATGAACGATTTCAACGCCTTCCGCCGCCGTCTCGAGCGCGAGCTCGCGTCGCATCCCGTCGTCGCCGCCAACCCCTTCACCGAGTGGTTCGCGTCGGGCCGGGCCTCCGAAGCCGACCTGCGCGACCTCGTCGAGCAGTTCTCGGTGTTCTCGAACCACTTCCTGGTGGTCCAGGCCAAACGCCTGGTCAACGCCAACACCGAGGCCGGCGAGCGCTGCGCCCGCGACATCCTGGTCAACGAGTGCGGCGTGGCGATGGACGCCCACGCCGGGACCGCCGAGGGCCGCCGCTTCAGCTCCGCCAACGCCCACATCGAGTGGCTGCGCTCGCTCGGCCGGGCGCTGGGCCTCGACCCCCGCCGGCTGGGCCGCTGGGAGCTGGGCCGTCACGAGACGCGCGGGTTCCTCGAGGTCCTGGACCGGACGTACGGCTCGCGCGACCCCATCGTGGGCGCCGGCGCCTCCTTCGCCGTGGAGACTTGGGCGTCGTGGGGCATCGGTAAAGGTCCTGGCCAGGAAAAGCGCAACTTCTGGCGCCAGCTCATCGACGGCTTCGAAGCCTTCGAGGCCGGGCGCCCGGAGGGCAGCGAGCCCCTGCCGCTGGGCTTCTTCAAGTTCCACTTCGCGGTGGAAGGCGGCCACGGCGCCAGCGTCTGGACCGAGCTCGAGCGGGACTTCGTCGAGCCCGGCTTCGACCAGGACGCCTTCGTGAAGGCCGGCCGCGAGGCTCTCGACGGAGTCCTGCTGTTCTGGGTCGGCCTCGACCGCCAGCGGCGGCGCGCGGCCGAGCCCGCGCTCGACCTCGACCTGGCCCAGATCGGGTTCTGACCGCCCGCTAGGGCGCCAGCTCGGGCGTGACGCGCAGCTCCACGCGCTCGCGCCCGCGCTGGACGGTCAACGTCGACGGCCGCCCCACCGAGTCCCCCGTGAGGGCCCGGTGCAGGTCGTCGACGCCGGAGACGTCGTGTCCGTCGATGGCCAGGACCAGGTCCCCCCGCAGCAGGCCCGCGCGCTCGGCGGGGCTCCCGGGCTCGACGCCGACCACGCGCATCGCGCCGCGGCGGCTGTCGCGCACCTCCTGACCCGCCACGCCCAGCCACGCGCGCCGCACGCGCCCGTCGCGGATGAGCTCGCCGGCCACGAACTTGGCCGTGTCGATGGGGATGGCGAAGCACAGGCCTTGGGCCCCGGCGATGACCGCGGTGTTGACGCCCACCACGCGCCCGCGCGAGTCCAGCAGGGGTCCGCCCGAGTTGCCGGGGTTGAGCGCCGCGTCGGTCTGCACGATGCCGTCCATGAGGCGCCCGGACTGGGAGCGCAGGGAGCGCCCGAGGGCGCTGATGACGCCCGCGGTCACCGTGGTCTGGAAGCCCAGCGGGCTCCCGATGGCCACCGCCAGCTGTCCCGCCTTCAGCGCCTTCGAAGAACCCAGCTCCAACGTCGGCAGGCCGTCGGCGAGCACGCGCACCACGGCGAGGTCGTTGTGCGGGTCCTCGCCCACGAGTTCCGCCTCGAAGCGCCGCCCGTCGGTCAGCGAGACCCCCACCTGGGCGGCCCCGCGCACCACGTGGCTGTTGGTCAGGATGTAGCCGTTGGCCGTGAAGAGGAAGCCCGAGCCCGTCCCGGCGCGGCCGTCGCGGGCGCGCACCTCGATGTGCACGACGGCGTCGCCGGCCTTGGCGACGACGTCGGTGACGGCCTGGGAGTAGGCGTCGAGCAGCAGGGCGTCGGGCGCGGCGGTCGTGGTGTCCATGGGAGCCTCCTAATTGTAACCAGTATAGTCACAATTAGACGGCCCGTCAAGGGGGGGCTAGCGGCAGCCCTGGAAGCACTTCGCCGCGGCGCGGCTCACGTCCATCGCGCGCTCGAGCGCTCGAGTCGAGTACTTGGTGTAGGCGTCGCCCATCGCCTTGACCCGGGCCTGGGTCGCCTCGGCGACGGGAAGCCCTTCGAGCGCTTCCGCGAAGTTAGCGCCGGCCTCTCCGATGCACGCGACGTAATCCGAAGGCGGGACGCCCCCGCACGCCGAGAGAGCGCGCACATACAGGGAGAAGTCCAGCGCCTTCTTCGTGTAGTCGAGATGCTCCTGCCAGGCCCCGTAGAGGGTCTCGGCCCCGGTCTCAAGGCCTCCCGACTTGGCCGCGTCGTACTTCCCGTTCAACGCGGCGGCGCGCTTGCGAGCGGCGAGCGCATAGATGTCGTCCACGTGGGTCTTATAGTCGCGCTGATAGGTCGCCAGGCCGGCCTTGTCCTTGCCGTCCCAGACGCGGATCTTCGCCTTGGGCTCGATCATCGCCTTGAGCTTGTCGGCGAAGCCCTCGTGCGCCAAGTCCACGCCGTGCTGGAGGTCGGCCGTGCCCATCGCCATGTAGAGGTCGGCCTGGTCGCGGCGGGCCGCGTCGAGCGCGTCGGTCTGGCTCTTGAGCGCGTCGGCGCAGGTGTCGACGATGCGGCAGGCCTTGGGCTTGGCCAGCGGCTCATCGGCGACGGCTTCCTCGCGCGGCCCGCCCAAGCCCTTGAGCTTCACGTCTCCGGAGGCGGAGTCGACGCCTTTGAGGCCGTTGGGCGCGGCGCTCACTCCTTTGAGCGTGGGCTCGCCGGTGGAGACGCCCTTGAGCGAGGACAGCGCCTCGGCCTTCTTCTGCTCGAACTCGCGCTGCTCCATGGCCTTTCGGGCGCGTCGGGCGGATTCCTCCGCGGCCTCGCGCTCGCGCTGCTCGCGAGCGAGGCGCTCGGCCTCCTGCGCGCGCTGGATGGCGCCGTAGTCCACGCCGGGAGAGGAGTCGCCGACGCCGCAGAAGCTCTCGCACGTCACCGGCGCATGGACCTGCTTGCGCCGTCCGTCCGGGCAGATGCAGAACACCGAGCCGGTGGCCCTGTACGTCTGGGCGGCGGCGGGCGCGACGAGCAGCACGGCGAGGGCGAGGCTGGTCACTCGACCTTCAAGAGGCTCCAATCCTCGTGTTTGGTGGCGCAGCCGGTCTCGAACAACACGGAGTCGAACTTGAGCTGCAGCCGCTTGCCGTCGGCGCTGAGCGCGCCGCGGACCGGCGAGTTGACCGCGTCGCAGAGGCGTCTGCCGCTCACCGGCGCCTTGCCGTCCCACGAGTAGGTCCCCGTGACGACTTCGCCCTCGACCGCGATGTCGAAGGATTCGCTCGACATGACCGCGGTCCCTGAGAGGCTCTCCAGCCTGATCTCATAACGCCCCCCGGCAACGGGCGCGACCCGGAACTGCCGCTGAACCTTCCCGAACATCTTCTCGATCTCTCCGTCGTGCCCGGCGGCGCCCCAGGTACCGGCCAGCCGCGTCATCGCCTTGGCGGCTTTCTCGAGGAGGAATTCCTGCTCATAAAGCTTGGCCTTGGCTTCCTTCACGTCGGCGGCATTCGTCGCGAGCTCGACGTAGCGCCTCAGGTTGCGCACGGCGGCGGCATGGTCGCCCGCCTTGGCGTAAGCCACGCCTGCGTTGTAGTGGGCGTCTGCCAGCCCGGGGACCGCGGCGGCGGCCGCCTCGAACTCGGCGCCGGCATCCTTGAGCTCGGAGGGAGAGGCCGCCGCCTTCATGGCGGC
>CAZTZW010000164.1:0-6283 GCA_964618085.1 uncultured Elusimicrobia bacterium | reverse complement strand
GGTGGCCTCAAGGTCTTGGCCCGCCGCGTGGGGTTCGCGTCGAGCCCCAACAGCCCGCCCCAGGAGGCTGCCATCTTGGACGTTTCCGCCGACGGCAAGACCGTCCTCTCGACCGAGGCCGTCCCCGGCGGACGCATCGCGGCGCCGTGGCACGTGAAAGACATGCCCTCGGGCCGCTACAAGACCGAGGGCGTTCCCACCATCATGCGCCGCGGCGCGCAGCGCGTCGTCTGGGCGGCATCGATGGCGCCGGACGGCGCTCGCTTCGTCGTGGAGTCCTTCGACGAGGATACCGGCAAGCGCCTGACCGTGCTGGCGGCGCCGGGACCGGTGGAATCCCTGCTCCCGGCCGGGGACGCGCTCTATGCGCTGACCCGCTCCTCCGAGAGCCTTCCCACCGAGGCGCGGCCGGGCCCTCGGTTGCTGACCAAGGTGGACCTCGGCAGCGGGCAACCGGCATGGAGCGCGCCGTGGGCGGGACGCGCGAGCGCCCTGCTCGCCCGCGGCCCCGGCGGCCGCCTCTATATCGCCGTGACCGATCCGGCCGCCCCCTCCCTCTGGGAGGTCGAGGACCGGCCGCAGGCCGTCGCCGCCGCGGCCTCCTCCGCCGCCGCCCCGCGCGCCGAGCGAGCGCGCCGCCTGCGTACCGCGGGCTGGTACTTCGCCCGGCTCCTCCCCGCCCTCGCGGTCGGCGTCCTCTTCCTCCTCTTCCGTAGATAGGCCTTAAGACCCTGGAGGCGAGGGGTCGAGAGCCTCAGGTCAAGACGGGGGCTCCCGGCTTATACTGGGATACTATGAAGAAGCTCCCCCTCTCCCTTTCCGCCGTCGCGCTGCTCACCGCCTTCGCCGCCGCGGAGCCCAGCCGCGTCGCCATCAACGAGGCCGCCCTCCTCTCCAACGACGCGCGCGCCGCGCGCGCCGTCATGGACGGCGGCACGGCGGACGCGACCGTGCTCGCCCAGGCGGCGCCCGGCATGAGCCCCCCGCCCGCGACCCTCACCCCGACCGGCGCCAACCCTCAGCTCCGCGCCGCGCCGCCCGCCGCGCCCGCCAAGGACGAGCCCGGCTTCTTCTCCAAGGCCTGGGACTCCATCAAGACGCCGTCCGTCTTCGTCCCCGTCGGCACCGCCATCGTCTTCGCCGCCATGGGCGCGATGATCGCCGGCCCGTTGGGCGCCCTCACCGGGCTGGCCATCGGCGGCTTGTTCGGCTTCATCTTCACCAAGGCGTTGTAAGTCAAGGGGACCGTCCCCTTAAGCTTAAAAGCAGGAAGGGCCGGGCTCCCGCCCGGCCCTTCTCTTTTGTCCTGTCTGACGTCGCCTACCTTGACGACGCGACCCTGACTCGGCCGCCGGCGGGGACCATCACCGGCGAACGGGCCGTGATATAGGCCGCCACCACGTCCCGGCAGCCGCCCACCACTTCGAGGCCGCTCGCTTCCGGGATGTCCTTCTTGATCTTGACGAGGTAGTCGTCGGCCGCGCCGACGTACACGCGCTCATCCTCCAGCAACGCCCCGCCGATTCTTACCTCGCGCACGCGCGTCTTGTCGGCGCCGGCCGGGTCATACGTCATGGTCATACCCGACATCTGGCAGTAGACCGACTCGCGGGACACGCAGGCCTCCAGCGCCCGGCGCAGGTCCGCGCCGCGGACCTTGAAGCGAATCAAGTCGTTATCGAATGGGAACACGCGGTAGATGTGCTCATACGTCAAAGCGCCACCGGGCAGCCCATCGCGCAGGCCGAAGGTGCCCGTGAGGGCGAAGTCAGATTGCGCATGCGCGCGCCAGGCGTCAGTCACCAAGTTGCCCAGGTCCGAGTCGCGCCGGTCCGTGCGCTCCAACGCGGCAAGAGACGCGCCGATGGGGCGGCGCATGGAATCGGCGGTCTCCGCCTCGATGGCGCGCAGGTCGTCGAGCACGCCCGCATCGGGCGGGTAGACCGCCGGATCCAGCGCCACGGCCGCGAGCTCGGTCGAGAGCAGGGCCTTCGTGTCCGGGTCGAAACTCAGCACGATGCGGTTGACCGAGCGCAGCATGCCGGGCGTCTGCGAAACCCGCACCGGGCGCCCGTCCGAGCCTCTCACGTTCTCGTCGACCTGGACGTGCAGATGTCCGCCCAGAACAAGGTCCACGCCGGGGAGCTCGCGCGCCATGCTCAACTCGCCGTAACCGATGTTGGAGAACGTCCGACCGCTCGCCGCCTCCACTCCGACGTGAGATAACACGATGACGGCGTTCACGTCGAGTTTGCGCAGGGGACCCAGGTAGAGGGCGGCCATCGCGGGGATTCCCTCCTCGATGTACGCGGGATTGGTCCGCGACGGCGGCGAGTCCGGGGTGGTGAGGCCGATCAGGCCGAGCTTGACCCCCGCGATACGTTGCACGTCCATGAAGCGCAGGTAATCCAAGTGGCCCAGTCGGTTGGCGCGCTCCTCGTGCCAGGTGTAGTGGTTGGTCCCCAGCGCCGTGAAGTCGGCGCCGCGCAGGATCTCGCGCAGGTTCGCCTCGCCGTAGTCGAACTCGTGGTTGCCGACCACGGTGGCGCGCAGGCCCAGGCGGTTGAACATCTCGACGACCGCGCGGCCCTTGGTCAGGTTGCCCACCGGCGTGCCCTGGAACCAGTCGCCCGAGTCCAGCCACACCCACGGCAGGGTCTCCTGCGCGAGCATCGTCGCCAGGGAGGCCGCGCCGCCCGTGGCCTTCGCCCCCGTCTTCGGGTTGGCGGGCTGGGGCAGGAGCTGGCCATGGATGTCGTTGGTGTGGTAGACGACGACGCGGATGGGCGACTTGGCCGGGGCCGCGCGCCGGGAGGCCGCTTCGGCCCGCGAGCGCTTCAGCGCCTCGGACGCCTCGCCGAGGGCCCCGGACAGGAAGGAGTCGGAACGAGCTGGGACGGAAAAGGCGAGCAGGACGGCGGCGAGCGACAGGATGGAGCGGGATTTCATGGGTGACCTCGGATACGGGTTGTAGTCGGCGCGGGGACGACGCGCCGATCTTACAGTCCGGAGGTCATGCCGATGAGCAGGAGGACGGCCAGTAGCCCCGAGAGCAGCTCGGCGCGGGTATGGCGGAAACGAACGCGGGCGACGTCCATGCCCTGAGTATAGGCACAACCCGGCGGCGGGCCCTGGGCCCCCAGGCCCCGCCGCGGCCCGACAATCGGCCTAGCCGGCGAAGGCCCAAGGACAGGGGGCCCCTGACGCGACTCTCGACGGAAAATTGCTATACTGCGGAAATCGCCGTCGGCGGAAACCGCCGCGTACCCACGGCGCCGGAGGAGCACCGAGATGCAGCGTAAGGGCAAGTATTTCTTCAATTCCGAGTCCGTCTCCGAGGGCCATCCCGACAAGGTCAGCGACCAGATTTCCGACGCCGTGCTCGACGCCGTCCTCGCCGAGGACCCCATGGGCCGCGTCGCCTGCGAGACCTTCGTCAGCCGCGGCCTCGTCATCGTCGGCGGCGAAATCACCACGAAGACCTACATCGACGTGGACAAGCTCGTCCGCGAGGTGGTCAAGGACATCGGCTACACCCGTCCCGAGTACGCCTTCGACTCCGCCTCCTGCGCCATCCTCAACGGCATCGGCCGCCAGTCGCCCGACATCTCCCAGGGCGTGGACACCGGCGGCGCCGGCGACCAGGGCATCATGTTCGGCTACGCCTGCAGCGAAACGCCCGAGCTGATGCCGCTGCCCATCATGCTCGCGCACAAGCTCGTCAAGAAGCTCGCCGAGGTCCGCAAGAACGGCACGTTGCCCTACCTCGGCCCCGACGCCAAGAGCCAGGTCTCCGTGGAGTACCTCGACGGCCGCCCCGTGCGCGTCGACACCGTCGTGCTCTCGACCCAGCACGGGCCCGAGATCCTCGACAAGACCGGCGACTGCATCACCGAGAAGTCGCGCAAGGAGATCATCGACACGGTCATCCGCCCCGTCCTGGGCAAGCGCCTCATCGACGATAAGACCCGCTTCTTGATCAACCCGACCGGCAAGTTCGTCGTGGGCGGCCCCGCCTCCGACACCGGCCTGACCGGCCGCAAGATCATCGTGGACACCTACGGCGGCCGCGCCCCGCACGGCGGCGGCGCGTTCTCCGGCAAGGACCCGACGAAGGTCGACCGCTCGGCCTGCTACATGGCGCGCTACATCGCCAAGAACGTGGTGGCCGCCGGTCTCGCCGAGGAGTGCACGGTCCAGCTCGCCTACGCCATCGGCGTGGCCGAGCCCGTCGGCGTGTACTTCGACACCCACGGCACCGGCGCCGCCCCCGAGGCGAAGATCGAGGTCGCGGTCCGCAAGCTCTTCCCCATGACGCCCAAGGGCATCATCGACACGCTCAAGCTGCGCCGTCCCATCTACCGCCCCACCGCCGCCTACGGCCACTTCGGCCGCGAGGAGAAGGGTTTCGAGTGGGAGAAGACGGACAAGGCCGACGCCCTGCGCGAGCTCGTGCTCGGCAAAGGCGCCAAGAAAGGCACGCTCGTCGCCGCTTAAGCCGTCCTAAGATAAGCCGGCCGGGCCCCTCGGGCCCGGCCGGCTCTTTTGTAGGCTACCCGCATGCCCGGCCTCCAGCGGCGGCGCCGTCTGCTGGGCCTGTTCCTGATGGCCTCCTCCTCCGCGTCAGCCGGGCCGATCACGTACCGCATCCGCGCCGAGAACGCGCGCGCCAAGCCCGCCCTATCGGTGGAAGTGCTCGAAGCCGGGCGCGCCGCCAGGCGCTACGAGGTCGGCCCCTCCTCCGCGAGCGTGCGCATGTTCCCACCGGTGGTCCACAGAGACTACTTCCACGTCACGGGCGAATCGCTTTTCCCCGACGCCCCCGAGGACGGCGCGGCCAAGCGCGAAGTCACGATCGTTTGGGAGATTCCCGAGAGCTGGACGCTCGTCAACAGTTTCGGCGCGGCGGAGCGCCGGCAATCGTTCGTCGCTTCCCACGATGAATACCGGCACGCCCTTTATGTCGGGGGAAGGTTCCGAGCCGTCAGGCGCGACGTCGATGGCAGGCCCGTGTGGACCGCGCTCCGGGGGAAGTGGCTGTTCTCCGACGACGACTTCGCCGACCTCGCCGCGCGGATTTTCGCGGCCGAACGCGGATTCTGGAACGACCACGACTTCCCGCACTACCTGATTTCGCTGCGCCCGATGAAGGGCGTGCGCGACGGTCACCACGGATCCGCCTATAACTCCGCCTTCGGAATCGAGGCGGGGCCGCGGACCCCGCTCGCCGGCCTCGCGGGCATACTCGCCCACGAGCTCTTCCACGCCTGGAACGGCGGCAAAATCGGGAAGGAGGAGCCGGCGGAGCTGATGTACTGGTTCAGCGAGGGCTTCACGAACTACTACGGCCGCCTCCTGCTCCTGCGCGCGGGCATCACGACCTTCGCCGAGCACGTCGCCGATTACAACGAGGTCCTGCGCCATTACCACGCCTCTCCCGTCCGCGGCGCCCCCAACGAGAGAATCCGCGCCGATTTCTGGAATGACCGGCACGTCGAGCTCCTGCCCTATCAGCGCGGCGACGTGCTCGCCCACAACTGGAACGCGCGCATACGTCGCCGGAAGACCGGGAAATCGCTCGACGATTTCATGCGCGCGATGCTGGAACTGGGTCGTCGCGGCGTCCTCGCCTCGCCGCGCTCCATCGATGGCGCGCTGCGGCCCTTCCTGCCCGAAGGCGCCGACGCCGACCTCGCGCTGATCGAAAAGGGCTCGCTGCTGGAACCCGAGCCCGACTCGCTGGGCCCCTGCGCGCGTCTCGTCATGCGCGAGACCCCGGTCTACGAGCTCGGCTTCGACTTCAAGGCGAGCGCCAAGCCCAAACGCGTGATCGGACTGGTCGTCGGCGGCTCCGCCGCCGCGGGCGGCGTACGGGCCGGCGACGCGCGCGCCGGCTGGAGCCTCCAGCAGGATCCTGACCAGGAGGTCGAGGTGTCGATTGTCCGCGGCCGCGGGCGGAAGACGATCCGCTGGCTGCCGCAAAAGCGCTGGGAGCCCGGGAAGGCGCCCGCGCCCGTGCCCCAGTTCGAACTGGTCGGAGACCCCGCTCGCGCCGCGTGCCGTCTGTGAACGCGGGGCCATTTTGTAAGATACCCCCATGAACAAGACCGTGGCCACCGCCGCTGAGGCCGTCTCCCGCATCAAGGACGGCTCCATGATCCTCATGGGGGGCTTCGGCGTCTGCGGCATCGCCGAGAACCTCGTCTCCGCCCTTTTGGACTCCGGCGCCAAGGACCTGACCCTGGTATCCAACAACGCCGGCCTCGACGAGTTCGGCATCGGT
>CAZTZW010000163.1:4047-6292 GCA_964618085.1 uncultured Elusimicrobia bacterium | reverse complement strand
CGTCGGGCGACCTGCGCGCCGCCTGGGCGAAGGCGGTCGCCGCCGTCTCCGCCGAGAAGCCGATGCTGGGCACCGTGCTCGAGAACGCCGCCGCCGAGCCCAAGGGCGCCGGCCTGGTCGTGCGCTTCTCCAAGGAGTTCGACCGCCAGGGCGCCGAGCGCGCCCGCGCCCTCATCGAGGCCAAGCTCGCGGCCGCCGGCGGCTCCGGCCCGCTCTCTTTCGAGCTCGGCGCCGCCCCGCCGCCCGAGAAGAACGATTTCATCGACCCCGCCATCCCCGAGACGCCCGGCGGAGCGCCCGAAGGCACGCGCTGGAAGGACGTCACCGAGGGCGCCGCGCCCTCCGGCGGCGGCGCGCTGAAGAAGGCCGAGGGCATCTTCGGCGGCAAGGTCAAGGTCGTCAAGAAACCCTCCGGGGGCTCTTGAAGAGTTTCGAGCGGCTCATCGGCGCGCTCAAGCGCCTGCCCGGCGTGGGCCCCAAGCAGGCCGAGCGCTTCGCCCTCCATCTCCTGCGCGCGCCGCGCACCGAGGTCGAAGGCCTCGTCGACGCTCTGCGCGAGGCCAAGGCCTCGATGCGCCTGTGCGCCAAGTGCGGCGACTTCACCGACCGCGAGGTCTGCCGCGTGTGTTCCGATCCCGCGCGCGACGCCGGTCTGCTCTGCGTCGTCGAGGAGCCCCAGGACGTCGCCGCCCTCGAGCGCTCTCGCGCGTTCAAAGGCCTCTACCACGTCCTCCACGGCTCGCTCTCCCCGCTCGACGGCCACGGCCCCGAGCGCATCCGCGGCAAGGAGCTGATGGACCGCGTCCGCGCCGGCGGCATCCGCGAGGTGGTCCTGGCCACCGACCCCGACGTCGAGGGCGAAGCGACCGCCATGTACCTCGCCCAGCAGCTGCACGCTTTGTCGGTCAAGACGACCCGCATCGCCCATGGCGTCCCCATGGGCGGAGACCTCGACTACATCGACGAACGCACCCTCTCGCACGCCCTCACCGGGCGGCGTGAATTCTAGGAGCAGTCCCATGCGCTACGAGAACGTTCTGGAAGCCATCGGCAACACCCCGCTCATCCGCATCAACGCGCTGGCCAAGGGCCTCAAGCCCAAGATCTACGCGAAGGCCGAGTTCATGAACCCCGGCGGCTCGGTGAAGGACCGCATCGGCGTCGCGATGATCGACGCGGCCGAGAAGTCCGGCCAGCTCAAGCCCGGCGGCACCATCGTCGAGGGCACCAGCGGCAACACCGGCATCGGCCTGGCGCTCGTCGCCGCCCTGCGCGGCTACAAGCTCATCTTCACCATCACCGACAAACAGTCGCGCGAGAAGATCAACCTGCTCAAGGCGCTCGGCGCCGAGGTCATCGTCTGCCCGACCAACGTCGAGCCCGAGGACCCTCGCTCCTACTACTCGGTCGCCGACAAGATGACCGAGGAGATCCCCGGCGCCTTCCACCCGAACCAGTACGAGAATCCTGAGAACCCTAAAGTCCACTACCGCACGACCGGCCCCGAGATCTGGAAGGACACCGAGGGCAAGGTCACGCACTTCGTCGCGGGCATGGGCACGGGCGGCACCATCTCCGGCGTCGCGAAGTACCTCAAGGAGAAGAACCCCCGCATCAAGATCATCGGCGCGGACCCCGTCGGCTCCCTTTACTACGACAAGATCGTCCACAACCGCATCGGCGTGGCCAAGCCCTACGTCGTCGAGGGCGTCGGCGAGGACTTCTTCCCGGGCACGATGGACCTCAAGTGCGTCGACGACGTCATCGTCACGCCCGACAAGGACTGCTTCCAGATGACGCGCAAGCTCGCGACTATGGAGGGCATACTGACCGGCGGCTCCGGCGGTTCGGCGGTGTGGGCCGGCCTCCAGTACGCCAAGAAGCTGACCGAGAAGGACTACATGGTCATCCTCGTGCCCGACACGGGCATGCGCTACCTCTCCAAGATCTACAACGACGAGTGGATGAAGGAGAACCAGTACTTCGAGAGCGAGGTCCCGCTGAAGGTCGCCGACATCCTCGGCGCCAAGCGCAAGCTCGGCAAGGCCCGCAAGCTCGCGACCGCCAAGCCCACCGACACGCTGTTCTCGGCGATGGGCCTCATGCGCAAGAACGACATCTCGCAGCTGCCCGTCTTCGAGAAGGACAAGGTCGTCGGCACCGTCATGGAGGACTCGGTCCTCGGGATGATGCTCAAGGGCCGCGACATCAAGAAGATGATCGTGCGCGAGGCGATGACGCAGCC
>CAZTZW010000163.1:0-4037 GCA_964618085.1 uncultured Elusimicrobia bacterium | reverse complement strand
TCTCCCGGTGCTCGCCCCCGAGGCGCGCGTCGATTCGGTGCTGCGCTACTTCACGCCCGACCGCCCGGCCGTCCTCGTCAAGACGGGCAAGTCCTCGTTCGACATCGTGACGAAGTACGACGTGGTCAACGCCGTGTCCCGCGCCTCGGAGGAATAAGATGAACGCCGCCCTGCTCGCCGTCCTTCTGTCCGCCGTCCACGCCCAGGACGCCGCGCCCGCGGCCCCGCCGTCGGAGGTCGTCGAGGCGCCTTCTCCCGTCGCGGCTCCCGAACCCAAGAAGGAAGAGCCGGCTCCGGCCCCCGCGGAGGAGAAGCCGAAGGCGGAACCCGCGCCGAAGGAAGAGCCCAGCCCCCTGCGCAAGGCGCTCGAGGAAGCCGAAGCCAGAGGGCCCGCCCTGACCGTCGACAAGATCGCCGGCCCGGCGGAGGAGTACGCCTTCGCCAAGGCCGCCTCCGAGGACGCCGATAGCGACGTCGCCGAGGCCGCGATGGCCGACCTGGAGCTGTTCGTGCGCCGCTACCCCGAATCCCCGCTCGCGCCCGAGGCCATGCTCCAGCTCGCCGCCCTGCGCCAGAAGAAGGGCGACTGGCAGCCGGCGCTCACCACCCTCCTGCGCCTGCTCTACGAGTACCCGACCACCAAGATCGGCCTGCGCGCCAAGTCCGACTACCTCAGCCTCGTCGACAAGAAGGCCTCGCGCAAGCAGCGCCAGCTCCTCGCCGACCTCGTGAAGCTTCCTGAGAGCGGCGACAAGGCCGACCGGCTCGCCTACGTCTGGCGCAAGCTCGTCGACGACGCGCCCGACGCGCTGTACGAGCCGGTGGCCGCCGAGATCCGCGACTTCTCCGTGCGCTTCCCGACCCACAAGGACGGCGACCGCCTCCAGGCCCAGCTCGCCCGCCTGCACTCCGTCAACGGCAAGCCCGCCGCCGCCATGCTCGCCTGCCGCAAGCTGCTGGCGCTGTACCCCGACAGCGCTCTGCGCTCCAAGGCGCAGATGTTCGTCGGCGACCTGTACGCCCAGGAGCTGCGCGACCCGAAGAAGGCCATCGACGCCTACCAGGAGCTCGTGAGCCAGTACCCGACGTCTCCCGAGGTCCTGCCCTCCCTCCAGAAGTCCGCCGCGCTCTTCGAGGACAAGCTCAAGCAGTACGACCTGGCCATCGAGATGCACGAGAAGGTCGTCGCCGGCTTCCCCAAGACCGCGGCGTCCTTGGCCGCCCTCAAGAGCACGGCCAAGCTCCAGCGCGACCGCCTCTCCAAGCCCGCCGACGCCATCAAGACGCTGACGCGCCTCTCCTCGATGCACGGCGGCCAGGACGGCGTGGATGCCCTTCTCTCAGCCGCCGACTACTCGCGCCGCGACCTCAAGGACATGGCCCGCCAGGCCGAGCTGCTGCGCAAGGTGGCCGACGACTACGCGGCGGCCAAGGAAGCGCCCCAGGCCCTGTTCGACTCGGCGTCGGTGTACGAGACCGACCTGAAGGACTCGGCCAAGGCCCTGGAGCTCTTCAAAGAAGTGGAGACGAAGTTCCCGTCCCACAAGCTCGCCAAGAAGGCCGCCGACCGCGCCGCGAAGCTCGCCGCGCTCTGACCTAGCGGTCGACGAGGGACTTGGCGAGCGCGCCCACGCGCTCGAGCAAGGCCGAGGCCCCGTCATCGCGGGTGGGCGTCGTCGCACGCGTCGCGTCGACCGGGCCGTTCGCCTTGGTCCCGCCATCGACCGGAGCGTCCGGGGCGGGCGCGGGTTCGGCCGCGACTTTCTCCGACCCCCGTCCCTTACGCGGCCCCGTGCGCCAATCCACGGGCTCCAGCGGCGGCTCGAACGACGAGAGGGGGGCCAGCTCGCGCCCGCGCGGGCCCGAAGGGACGAGGATGTGGCCGTCCTCCGAAGATTCCTGCAGGGGCGTGGGGCCGTCGCCGGGCGCGATCAGCACCGGCGAGAGTCGGGCGGCGAGGGAGGCGACCGGCGCCGCCGCGAAGCGAGGAGCCGCCGCGACCGCCGCCGGGCGCAAGGTGCGGGCCGAAGCCAGGCCGGACGCGAGCAGAGCGATGCAGGGGAGGACCATGCGCCTATTCTAACGCGCCGCGCTCCGTTGACGTATAGAGCGAAAGGACCGTCTTGGCGTCGGCGGAAGGCCCAGGGTCCGCGGCCCGTAGGACCGGGTCAGCGCGCCGGGAAGCCGGCGTTGGCGAGCCGGCCGGCCAGGGGGGACGTGTTCATCGTATGCCGCTTGGCCTTGGACGCGGGGTCGAAGGGCTCTTCCGTGGGGACCGCGACGTCGCCCCGGGTGCAGCTGAAGCTGAACTGCAGGTCGCGCTGCTTGACCACGAAGTGCACGTAGCCGTCCTTCGTGAATCCCGTCCAGATCTCGGTGACGTACGCCGAGCCCAGGCGCGACAACAGGTCGTAGAGCTCGCCGCCCGGCGCTCCGCGCGCGGCCTCGAGCTTGGCCCACTCGGCCTCGCTGACGGCATGGGCGTAATTGACGCGCACGCGCCCGTCGGTCTTGCTGTCGATGAAGAGCATCAGGTCCTCGCCCTTCGAGAAGGCGGTATGGACGCCGTTGATGGGATTGACCGAGAACTTCAGGTCCTCGCCGGCGTAGCTGCCGCCGCACGTGACGGGCGCGGCGGGGGGCGTAGCGTTGACGGCCGCGGCGGCGAAGAGAAGGGCGAAGGCGATGGTCATGGGGGCCTCTCGGGTGAAGTGCCCCATAGGATAGACGGCCGCCCATCGACGCGCCTGGGGCATCGGGGCAGGCCTCAGGGGGGCCCATAGGCCCAGGCGCGGAGTGTCTTCTCCAGCGGCCGCGCCTTCACCAGCTTGGGGTATAGATGCGGTGCTTGGCGGGGACGACATTGCTCATAAGGCCTTGCTGATTCTCTGATAACGTTGGGAGAGATGGTCTCGAATGATTGTCAGTTCGGGCAGAGCTTCGATCTTGGAGGGCCCGGCAGCAGGATTCCTTGGGTCGAGGTGAAGGAAGTATTTTTTTCTTCCCGACAGGTCCTGGAGCTCAAGATGCATGGGGGTTCTGTGGCGGTGGGCTGCCTGGTTGCGATAGAGCACGGCTCGATAAATGTAGCCCGCATCCGAATAAGGGTCCGAAGGGAAAGGCGCATTCCTGGGGTCAACGGTAAGCTCCCGAAGTATCGGGTGCATCGGGTCGGTAGTTGGCAGTGATTTAACGACGCGATTGATCGAAACCTCTTCCGGATCGAGGCCAAGTCTGCGCCTCTCATTAATCAGTAAGGCTAGAACTTCTCTCGCGCCAACCAAGTGAAAGAAGAATTCCTGAATGAGCTGAAGTCGTTCTCCGAATCGAGAGCCTATTGTGGTCCTGCTGAGACACGCCTTCAGGTCTTCTAATCGCCACGCCGCGAACTTGACGCGCAGGATGATCTCTTCGATGGTTACCGGAACACTCGTCACGACCAATCTCCTGTGGAATAACGCCGAGGATGAGCGGCGGCCGCTAGCCGCGTGTCCACCCACACGAGGCGGCCGTCCGCTCTATCCAATGTTAGGCGTCGCGTCAGTGCTTTCACTTTTTCTTTGCTTCCGTCGGTTGCGGGCGATACTTTTTGTGCTTAATCAGCAATCCTTGGATCTTCTTGAATTCTCCATCCTCAAAATCTCTATCCAGTGTGATGCCGTTGCCGAGAAATTTCACTTCCTCGCACCCAAAACAAACCAGCGCCTGATAAGTCCTGCCTTTGCGTGTCCACTCAATGGCGTAGTCAGGATGGAAACTGCCACACAATTTCTTCCGTAGGGGCTGAAATGAGGCTGGGTTGCCGAAGGCCGCATTGAATTCCAGCATCTGCCCTTCAGTGAGCGGGAAATGCTGCTCGTAGAATTCATATCCAGCGAATTGTCTTGTCGATGCTCGGCGGCTTTCTGCTTTAAACAGTTCGGGCTCGTCCTGCGGATGGGGTAGACCTTCGTAGAGAAAGACCTTTTCTGCAAGCCGTATGTCGTTGAACATCTTCGAAGTGCATCCGCACAGCACTACTGAAAGAAGGACTGCGC
>CAZTZW010000162.1:0-6338 GCA_964618085.1 uncultured Elusimicrobia bacterium | reverse complement strand
AACGTGAAGTGCCCCGACTGCGGCGGCCCCGCCAAGCGCGAGACCAACACCATGCCGCAATGGGCGGGCTCGTGCTGGTACTACCTGCGCTTCATCGACCCCAAGAACGACGGAGCGGCCTGGTCCAAGGACCTCGAGAAGGCCTGGGGCCCCGTCGACTGCTACGTCGGCGGCGCCGAGCACGCCGTCCTCCATCTCCTCTACGCCCGGTTCTGGCACAAGGTCCTCTTCGACCTCGGCTTCGTGAGCACGAAGGAACCCTTCCAGAAGCTCCGGCACCAGGGCATGATCCTGTCCTACTCGCACCGCGACGCGAAAGGCGCCTACCACTCCTACGAGGACGTCGAGTTCGACGAGAAGGGAAAGGCCGTCCACGCCAAGACCGGCGAGGCGCTCGACTCCCAGGTCGAGAAGATGTCCAAGTCCAAGAAGAACGTGGTCAACCCCGACGTCGTGCTCAAGAAGTACGGGGCCGACGCGTTCCGTCTCTACGAGATGTTCATGGGCCCCTTCGAGCAGGCCAAGCCCTGGGACATGCGCTCCATCGAGGGCGTGTCCCGCTTCCTGCGCAAGACGTGGACCATGGTCCTGGAGCTCGAGGGCCCGCTCGCGCCCGGGGAAGGGCTCGTCGCCCTGCGCCACCGCACCATCAAGAAGGTCGGCGAGGACATCGAGGCCTTCGGCTTCAACACCTGCGTCTCCACCCTGATGGAGTACCGCAACGCCATCGGCGCCGAGAAGGCCCCCGCCAAGGTCGACGTGGAGACGCTCCTCACCTTGCTCAATCCCTTCGCTCCCCACATGACCGAGGAGCTCTGGGAGCGCCTCGGCCATGCCGACCTGCTGTGCCGCCAGCCGTGGCCCGCCTGGGACGCGAAACATCTGGTCGAATCCACGGTCGAATACGCCGTGCAGGTCAACGGCAAGCTCAAGGCCACCTTCTCCATCGCCGCCGACGCCCCCCAGGAGGCTGTCAAGGAAGCCGCCTTGGCCGACGCGAAGGTCAAGGCCGCCATCGACGGCAAGCAGCTCGTCAAAGCCATCGTCATCCCCAAAAAACTCGTCAGTCTGGTGATAAAATGAGAACGATGCGGAGACTCCTCCCCCTCCTGGCCCTCGCGGCCGCGGCCTGCGGCACCGACGTCGCCTACCGCCCCACCCCCCAGCTCTTGCCTCAGAACATCCAGCGCCTCTCCATCCGCCCCATCGTCAACAAGAGCCAGCAGTTCGGCCTGGAGGACAAGCTGGCCCTGCGCGTGCGCGACGAGTTCCTCCGCGACGGCCGCTACCCCCTCTCGCCCGAGAACGAGGCCGCCGGCGCCGTCGCCATCACCATCTCGCGCTACATCCTCACCGCGGTCCAGTACGACGCCACTTTGGCTCCGACGGCCTACAAGCTGCGCATCCTCGTGGACGTCCAGATGGTGGACCTGAAGGCGAACCAGACCCTCTGGGAGGAGCGCAACCTCGAGGGCTCGCTCAACTACCCCGCCGCCACCTTGCGCGGCGGCCTCACCGAGGAGCAGGCCCGCGAGCAGATCTGGGACATCCTGGCCCGCTCCATCGTCAAGCGCACGGTCGGCGGCTTCGGCGCCGTGACGGGCACCTCCGAGCGCCGCATCACCGGCGACGCTCCCTCGACGGACCCGGTCAGCAAGCCCGACGAGAAGCTCAAGCCGGTCATCAGCGCGCCCTACTAGACGTCCCATGGAGCTGTCCCCCGACGACCTGTCGAAGGAGTGGAAGGCCGGGAAGTTCCGGCCCGTCTACTACCTCTTCGGCGAGGAGCCCGCGGCGAAGACGGAGGCGCTGAAGGCCCTGAAGGCCGCCTTCAAGGCCGACGACTTCAACCTGCGCGAGTTCTCCGGCGACGTGGCCTCCGAAGCCCCGGACGTTGTCGCGGAGGCCATGACCTTGCCCGTGTTCTCCGACAAGCGTCTGGTCATCGTCCGCGGCACGAAGATCCCCGCCGACGCCAAGGGCGCCTTCATCGATTATCTGAAGAACCCTTCCGTTACGACGACGTTGGTGCTCCTTTCCGACGAATCCCGCGTCGACAAGAAGGACGCGCTGGCCTCGGCCGTCTCCGCCGCCGGGGCCGTCGTCGTCTTCGCCCCCCTGACGCCCGAGGCCGCGACGGCGCGCCTCATCGACGCGGCCAAGAAGCAGGGCAAGGAGCTGACCGCCGAGGCCGCCGCCGCTCTCGTCGAGGAAGCGGGCACGGATTGGCCCGTGCTCGCCCAGGAGCTGGAGAAGGCCGTGATCTTCGCCGGGAAAGCGGCCGTCGTCGGCCTCGAGGCCGTCGGCGCCTGCCTGGGCTACCGCAAGAACATCGACCCCTGGGCCTTCGAGAAGCTGGCGCAGGGCCGCGACCTGAAGGCCTGCATGGCCCACCTCGGCGACCTGTTCTCCGAGGACAAGCCCGAGGCCGTCGTCTTCGCCTCGCTGGCGCGCTGCCGCGGCGCCTACCTCAAGCAGCTGCGCGCCAAGCGCCTGCTCAAGGCCGGCATGCCCCAGCGCGAGATCGAGACCCGCCTGCGCATCTTCTACGACAACGGCTTCTTCACGCGCGCCGCCCGCGTCACCGAAGAGCGCCTGCGCCGCGACCTGCGCCGCTGCCTCGAAGTCGAGGCCGACCTCAAGTCCAAGACCTGGCTGGACCCCCGCATCGAGCTCGAGCGCCTCGTCGTCGAGCTCTGCACCCCCTCCTCCAAGCTCCTGAGTTAGACTTGGGGGACACCCCCAAGTGGAAAAAAGCCGCCCGCCCCGGGAAGGGGGCGGGCGGCTCTGCTTTCGGTCCGGAAGAGTCTTACTTCGCGCCGACGAGCTTCGCGGCCTGGGCGGCGAGGCGGGACTTCTTGCGCGCCGCGGCCTTCCAGTGCAAGGTACCGCGCTTGGCGGCCTTGTCGAGGACGGAGGAGGCCTTCGCGGTCAGCTCGGCCACCTTCTTGACGTCCTTGGCCTTAGCGGCGTCCATGACGGCGCGGATGGCCGAACGGACGTCCTTCTTGATAGAGCGGTTGAGGATCGCGTGCTTGATGGACTGGCGCTGGGCCTTGAGCGCCGACTTGTGACGGGCCTGCTTCTTCTTAGCCATAGGTCGGGTATTGAAGCTTTTTGGGACCCCCCGCGTCAACGCGCCCCCGTCGGGTGGGCGCGCTCAGCGCCAGCGCCCGACCACGGTCAGGCCCGCCACGACGGAGCGGTACAGGGCGCGGTACTGGACGCCGGGAGGCGCCGCGGAGCGGAACTCGTTCGAGGTGTTCCAGAACTCGTCGCGCAGCGCGACGCTGGGCCCGACGGAGACGCCGGGAGCCGCGTGCCATAGACCCGCCAGGTACCACCAGCGCTCGTAGACCCGCCTGCCTCCGAAGTTGAGGGGCAGGTAGGCGCCGTGGCGCAGGAACACCGTCGCCCGCGGGGGCAGCCCGTCCATCCAGAACCAGGCCAGCTCCGGCTCGAACTTGGCGGTGCCTTCCTGATTGAAGGTATTGTGCTCCCACCGCAGCTTCAAGGAGGCCGTCCAGCGTCCCGGCAGGAAGGCCAGCTCCGTGCGCGGCGTGGCGTCGAGGATGAGCACGTTCTCAGGGCGCCGCCCCGTCTCGCGCCAGGACCAACGGCCCGGCCCCTCTCGGATCCAGTCGTCGTCATGGCGCGCCCCGTACTGCACGCGCCAGAACACGCCCAGCTTCAGACGCCGGGCGGCCCGCGCATAGGCTCCAGCGGTGGCCGACCGGAACGGCCTGCGGCCGTCGTACTGCCAGCGGGCGGACGTCTCGACCATCGGCTCCACGATGCCGGAGCGCCCGAAGAAGCGCGCGGAGGCCTCGTACTCGAGCGGCCGGCCGCGAGGCACCTCCGGGGCGCGCAGTTGGGCCCGCGAAGGGACGGCGCCGAGCAGGACCGCCGCCGCCAGGCTAGCGGTAATCCTGGTCAAGCAGGTCCGCGTACGCGGCGTCGAGCTTCGTGGCGTCCTCCGTCTCCCCGGACGCCGGGTCCATGTTCCAGTTCAAGGTCTTGGTCCATGGATAGAACTTGGGTTTGCCGACCTCGGAGCCGCCGGGGATGAGCACGCCCTCCCCCTCGCGCACGGGGCGCGTCTTGCCCGCCGCGGACACGTCCACGAGCCCTTTGCCGACGCACACCCAGACGTCGCGGGCGTCGCCTCCGGGGCGCCCGAACGCCGTGAAGAACTCCGTGCCGCGCACCGCGGCGACCGCGGTCCCCGCCCGGACGCTGAACTCGGAGCCCGCCAGCCGCTTGGTGATGCGCGCGAACACGCTTCCCCGGGTGAGCTCGACCTCGGTCCGAGGCGAGCGCGCGCCGGGAAGCGTCAGACGGACGCGGCTCGACTCGCGCAGCTTGAGCCGCGAGCCGTCGGGCAGCTCCACGATGGCGGCGGCCCCCCCTCCCGTCGACAGGATGGACCCCGTCGGCACCGCCGCGCCCGTCTTCACCAGGCGGCCGGCTCCCGCCGTCTCGAGAGTGACGTCCCCCTTGGCGTGGACGAGCCTGCCCGCGTCGGCGGCGTGGGAGTGCAGCGCGAGAAGGAGGAGGATCGCGTTCATCCCCGAAGTGTAGACGGACTTCGCCTTCTTGTCCACGCCCGCGCCGCCACAGCCCCCCGGCGAAGGTTCTATACTGGAGGCCATGGGCGACGCCCCCCTCGACCGCTCCCACCTCCCCCACCAGACGGGCGTCTACCTCATGCGCGACGCCGCGGGCGACATCCTCTACATCGGCAAGGCCCTCGACCTCGCCAAGCGCGTCGCCAACTACTTCAACCCGCAGAAGCTCGACGTGAAGATCCAGGCCTTGATGCCCCTGGTCAACCGCCTGGACTACATCCTGTGCGAGTCGGAGCGGGAGGCCCTGCTCCTCGAACAGCGGCTCATCAAGGAGCACCAGCCCTTCTTCAACGCCGTCTGGAAGGACGACAAGAGCTACCCATGGCTCAAGCTCAGCCTGGGCGAGGACTTCCCCCGTCTGTTCACGACCCGCCGCAAGTCCGCCGACGGCGGGGCGTACTACGGCCCGTTCCCCAAGGTCGCCCCGGTGCGCGCGCTCCTGCGCTACCTGTGGCGGCGACGGCTGTTCCCCCTGCGCCCGTGCCGCTGGGAGTTCTCCGAGGCCAAGCCGCTCGACGAGCGCAAGATCAAGGCCTGCCTGTACTACCACACGAAGGAATGCCCCGCGCCCTGCGCCGGCAAGATCTCCAAGGAGGACTACCGCGCCATCGCCGAGCGCGCGGACATGTTCTTCAAGGGCCGCTACAAGGACCTCCACGACGAGCTGACGTCCGACATGAAGGCCGCGTCGGCCGCGATGGAGTACGAGAAGGCCGCCCAGCTGCGCGACAACCTCGAGGCGGTGTCGCAGATCGGCCAGCGCATCCGCGTGCGCGCGGTCAAAGCCGGCGACATCGTCCGCCACACCGCCGGCACCGGAGCGGTCACGGCCCTGCAGAAGGCCCTTTCCCTCGAGAAGCCGCCCGTGCACATCGAGTGCTTCGACATCTCGCACTTCCAGGGCCACCAGACCGTGGCGTCCATGGTCTGCTTCATGGGCGGGCGCGCCCACCGCGACCACTACCGCCGCTTCAAGATACGCGACGTGGCCGGCATCGACGACTTCAAGAGCATGCACGAGGTCGTCTACCGCCGCTACAAGCGCCTGATGGCGGAGAAATCCGCTTTGCCCGACCTCATCCTCATCGACGGCGGCAAGGGCCAGCTCGGCGCGGCCCAGCAGGCCCTCATCGACCTCAAGCTCAAGCTCCCGCTGGCCAGCCTCGCCAAGCGCATCGAGGAGGTCTTCGTCCCGGGCCGCCCCGACTCCATCCTGCTCACCCTCGACGACCCCGCCCTGCGCCTGCTCCAGCAGCTGCGCGACGAGGCCCACCGCTTCGGCGTGACCTACCACCGCCTCCTGCGCGGCAAAGCCCTCTTCGAGGAGTGAACTGAGAAAGGGGACAGGTACCTGTCTCAGTTTCTCGCCAGAAACGAACCGGCCCGGCCCTCGCAAGAGGAGCGGCCCGTTCTATGAGACTGAGCTAGGTACCTGTCCCCTTTCTCAGTTCTCGGATCAGCCCGCGTTGCCGGCCAGCTCGCCCATGGCGAACATGGGCATGAACATGGCGACGACGATGGTGCCGATGATGAGGCCCATGACGACGATGACGATGGGCTCGATCATGGAGGTCAGGCCTTTGACGGCGGCGTCGACCTCCGAGTCGTAGAAGTCGGCGATCTTGTTGAGCATGATGTCGAGCGCGCCCGTCTCCTCGCCGACGGAGATCATGGACGTCACCATGTTCGGGAACAGACCGGACTTCTTCA
>CAZTZW010000161.1:0-6342 GCA_964618085.1 uncultured Elusimicrobia bacterium | reverse complement strand
CGCCTGCTGCCCGCGACGGCCGCCGAGCGCCGGGCCGAGCGAGCGCCCGCGCGCCCTTTCAAGGACGCCGCGCTGGACGCCGCCGAGGCCGGCGCGTTCGCCGCCGCGTTCCACATCCTCGCGGGCATCCTGTTCCTCGCCGCCGGCGCGCACGCGGCCCACCCGATCCTCGCCGGGGCTCTGTGGGGGCTGGCCGCCTCGGAGACCATCAAGCATATCGCCCGCATGCACGGCCGCATCGTCGGAGGCTGGCAGGCCTCGCACGACCAGAAGATGCGCCACGACTACGGGACCGGCGAGCTCAAGGACATCCGCGGCCACGCCTACGGCGAAGACCGCTACGACAAGTGGGCCCCGGGCGAGGTGTCGACGCGCGCCCGCGCCGCCATCGACGTCCTCTCCGTCCTCATGGGACTGCCGTGGGTCCTGGGCGGCGGACCGACCGCCGTCGCGCTCTACCTCGCCTCGGCGGGGTCCCTCATCGCCCTGCGGCGCCTGCTCGCCGCCCGCGCCGCCCGTACCGCTCCCGCCGTTCCCGTCGAGACCAAGCCGTTCGAATACGACCGTTAAGG
The DNA here is from genome assembly GCA_964618085.1 of uncultured Elusimicrobia bacterium. GTDB lineage: Bacteria > Elusimicrobiota > Elusimicrobia > UBA1565 > UBA9628 > GWA2-66-18. The sequence continues at coordinate 5,770 of CAZTZW010000161.1, read as the reverse complement.
ACACCATGAACCCCTCCCTCCGCCGCTGCCTCGCCCTGTCCCTCGCCCTCCTCCTCGCCGCGCCCGCGGGCGCGCTCGAGCGCTATGCCGGCGGCCCCGTCGTCGGCGAGCTCGTCTCCGGCATCCTCGAGCGCACGCACTACAACCGCCGCCCCATCGACGACATCGCCTCCGAGCTGTTCCTCAAGAACTACCTCGACGCCTTCGACTACAACCACATGATCCTGGAGAAGGCCGACGTCGACGAGTTCATGGCCAAGTTCGGCAGCTCCCTCGACGACCGCATCAAGACCGGGGACGTGGACGCCGCCTACGAGATATACGACCGCGTGCTCACCCGCCTCGAGGAGCGCGTGGCCCTGGTCAAGGAGCTCACCGCCGCCGAGCACGACTTCACGAAGAACGAGTCCGTCGTCCTCGACCGCCACGAGGCCCCTTGGCCCAAGGACAAGAAGGAGATGGCGGAGCTGTGGCGCCTGCGCATCAAGCACGAGATCCTGCTCGAGCGCATGTCGCGCGCCCGCGCCGAGGAAGCCAAGCAGGCGGCCGCCGCGAAGAGCAAGGAGAAGGACGCCGCCAAGGCGGCGAAGGCCCCGGCGGCGAAGGCCGGCGCCGAAGGCGACGCGAAGCCCGACCCCAAGGCCCCCAAGCCCGACGCGCCGCGCCCGTCGGCCGCCAATCCCGACGCGCCCAAGGAAGCCATCACCGGAACGAATCCTTCCTCTCCCGCGACGCCCAAGAAGGACGAGAAGCCGCAGACCATCAAAGAGGTCGTCGACACGCGCTACGAGCGCCTCCTGCGCAGCTACAAGGAGTACGAGGGCGTGGACGTCATCCAGACCTTCCTCAACGCGCTGACCCAGGTCATCGACCCGCACACCGATTACCTCGCCGCCGCGCAGAAGGAGAACTTCGACATCAGCATGCGGCTCTCCCTCGTCGGCATCGGCGCTGTCCTGCGCTCCGAGGACGGCTACGCCAAGATCGTCTCCTTGGTCCCGGGAGGTCCCGCCGACTCGGACAAGCGCCTGAAGCCCGAGGACAAGGTCGAAGCCGTGGCGCAGGGCGACGGGCCCTTCGTCGAAGTCAGCGGCATGAAGCTCGACAAGGTCGTTGGCATGATCCGCGGCGAGAAGGGCACCACCGTGCGCCTGCGCGTCATCCCCGCCGCCGCGATGGACCCGGCCGACCGCCTGGTCGTCGCCCTCAAGCGCGAGGAGATCAAGCTCACCGACCAGGAGGCCAAAGCGAAGCTCATCACCGTGCCCGGCGAAGGCGGCAAGAACGCCAAGGTCGGCGTCATCGACCTGCCCTCTTTCTACGCCGACATGCAGGGCGGCGCCGACGGCAAGAGCGCGACCCGCGACGTCGAGCGCCTGCTGGGCGAGCTGCAGAAGCGCGGAGCCGAAGCCATCATCATCGACCTGCGCCGCGACGGCGGCGGCTCTCTCTCGGAGTCCGTCTCGCTCTCCGGCCTCTTCATCAAGGAAGGCCCCGTCGTCCAGGTCAAGGACCACCGCGGCACCATCAAGATCCTCCGCGACGTGGACCCCGCGGTCGCCTACGAGGGACCGCTGGTCGTGCTCACCTCCCGCGCCTCCGCCTCGGCCGCCGAGATCTTCGCCGCCGTCATCCAGGACTACAAGCGCGGCGTCGTCGTCGGCGAGAAGAGCACCTTCGGCAAGGGCACGGTCCAGTCCGTGCTCGAGCTCAACCAGTACCTCCCGCCCGCCTACCGCGCCTACAAGCCCGGCGCGCTCAAGCTCACCATCCAGAAGTTCTACCGCGTCTCCGGCGGCTCCACCCAGCACAAGGGCGTCCTGCCCGACATCCACCTGCCCTCCATCGGCGACGTGGCCTACAACACGGAATCCTCCTACAAGAACGCCCTGCCCTACGACGAGGTCGAGCCCGCGCCTCACGACGCGGCCGGCGCTCCGCGCACGTCCCGCCTGGCCGCCGCCTCCGCCAAGCGCGTCTCCGCCGACCGCGAGTTCCGCTGGATGAAGGAGGACATCGCGCGCTACGAGAAGGAGAAGAAGGAGAAGTCGGTCTCGCTCAACGAGAAGTCCCGCGTCGCCGAGAACAAGGAGGCCGAGGCGCGCGTGACGGCCCGCAAGAAGGAGCGCGCGGCCGCCAAGATCAAGCCTCTGGAGTCGGTGGACATCCTCCTCGCCTCCCTCGACGGCAAGGCGCCGGCCGTGGCCAAGTCCTCGGCTGCCGCCGTCGCGCCCGCGGACCCCGACGCCGACCCCGAGTTCGAGCGGGCTCCCGACGCGCCCGACGCCGTCCTCGAGGAGTCCGCTCGCGTCGCCGTCGACATGGCGCTCGACGACGCGATCGCCGTCTCCCAGCAGGGCAAAGGCTCGTCCGCGAACTGATCTTTTGACCGGGACCCGATGAAGGCCGTCGCGCTCGCCGCGCTCCTTGCCGCGCCCGCGTCCGCGGCGCAGCCCCCGTTCCGCGTCGCCGTCGTCGAGGACGAGCCGACGGTGATGACCGCGCTGCTGGACCAGGTATTGGAGCGTCTGCTGCGCGAGACGCCCGGCGCGGCCCTGACCGGCGCCGAGAGCGTCCCCTGCGAGTTCGGCGGCTCGGATTTCCGCTTCATCCTCCCCGCGTCCCTCGGCGCGCCCGCGACCGAGGACGCCTCCGCGGCCGCGGCGCTCGAGAGCGACGCGGAGATCGCCTTCATCTATCCGCCCATCCCCAGCCTCGTCGCCGCGCTGACCAAGGCCGCCTCGGACCCGCGCTCTTACCGCCGCCCCACGTCCCTGCGCCTCGACGAACGAGAGGCCGAGGCCGCGCGCGCGTTCCGCCCCACCGGCGACGTCGCGCTCAACATCCGGGCCTCGCTCGGCCGCCGCCCGACGGCGCGGCGGCGCGCCAGCCTCGCCATCTACTACCGGCTGAAGTGGGAGGGCCGCGACGCCGCGGTGCTGGTGATGGGACGGACCTTCGGCGGCCTCGGCCGCCTCGGGACGGCGGCGGCGCGCGAGGACGCGCGCGGTCCCTTCACGGGCGTGGCGCGCGGCGGCGTGTTCGGCTCCCCCTCCTCCGACGCGCAGGGACGCGCCGCTCTCGACGCGCTCGAACGCGCCGGCCTGCGCCTGTCCGCCATCGATTCGTCGGTGGCCGACCACTGGCTGGACCTCGACGCCTACCGGCGGGAACGCCCAGACGGCGTACGCTTCCTCTCCGCCAACGTCGCGCGCCACGGCAGCATCGTCTTCGACGCCTACCAGGTCGTCGAGTCCTCCGGACTGCGGGTCGCGTTCATCGGTCTCACCGCCGCGGCGGCGCAAGCGTCCCTGCGGGAGAACGGGGGCGAGGGCTTCACCGTCGAAGACCCTGTCGCCGCGTTCGAGAAGCGCGTCGCCGAACTGCGCGCCAAGGCCGACGTCGTCGTGGCCTTGGGCGACCTGCCGGCCGGCGACGTCACCCGCCTCTCCCAGGCCATGCGCGGCCTGGACCTCATCATCGGCGAGAAGGACGCCTACGTCAGTCTCGGCCCGCCGCCGACGACCGTGACCGAGCAGGAGGACCGGCCCGCGTTCGACAACCCCTTCCCCCCCGTGCGCCTCCATCACCCCGCCTTCGACGTGCTGTCCATCACCCGCACTCCCGACGAGGGAAGGTTCGACTGGCGGATCGTCCACGAGGCGACGCCCCTCGACGACTCGCTCAACCCCTCGCAAGGCTACCCCGAACCGGCGCTCGACGAGTTCGCCCTGCGCGTCTCGACGGGCCTCGCCTTCCTCCCTCCCGCCCGCCAAGTCTTCCCGCCGTCCGTGCGGCCGCGCGGCGTGCCCGCGTACGAGTCGCGCGACGTCTGGACCCTGGCCGCGGCGGCGCTGGCCGAGCGCGCGCAGGCGGAAGCCGCCATCCTGCCCTCGGCACTCCTGGGAGTCCAGACCGTCGGCGAGGTCCGCGAGGCGTACCTGCGCGAGTGGCTCGGCCGCTCGGACCGCGTCTCCATCTTCTGGGTCACGGGCTCGACTTTGCGCCGCCTCGCCGAGGAGGCCGCCGACCAGGCCCGGCGCGAGGCCTCCGGCAACGCGCGCGGCGGCGTGATGCGCTTCGTCGTCTCGGGCGTCGACGCGCACGGCCGCGTGCGCGGCGCCCCGCTCGACGCCTCGGCGCGCTACCGCGTGGCCGCGTCCAACCGCGCCGCCGACCTGCTCGGACTGGGCGGTCCCGGCGAGCCCATCCCCGGCGTGCCCACGGCCGCCGACGCACTCCTCGACGAGCTGCGCCCCCGCGCCGGCAAGACGCCTCCGGAGAGCTACCGCGCCTGGATGACGGGCTCCCCGCTCACCGAGCCCGGGCTGTGGCGCGTGAACTTCCGCGACATCGGCCTGAACCTGCGCCAGACGCGCGTCGTGCGCTCGGACAACTTCGACCCGGTGCCCAACTCGCGCGTCCAAGGCTTCAACGAGCTGCTCGTGGGCGGCGTCTTCAAGACCGACGTGGACTACCTCAAGGGCGAGTACAAGTGGACGAACACCGTCGAGGCGGAGTACGCCAAGAGCCGGCTCGAGCCGCGCAACGCCCCGGCCACCACCAACCTCGCGGCCAACCGCATCATGCTGCTCACCTTGGGCACGCGACGCGCCGGCGGCATCCCCTACGCCTGGCTCGCGCGCTCCTGGGGTCCTTCCTTGGGCTTCCAGTATGACGGGGAGTTCGAGGCCGCCCCCGGCCTGCGCCGCAAGAACGTCTACTCCGCCTTCCCCGGCGTCGAGTTCTTCGACGGCAGCGTCATCAAGAGCCTCTCCACCTCCGGCATCGTCAAGCGCGACCTCTCGCGCGACCCGCCCAACACGCAGACCGGTCTGCGCCTGCGCACGCTGTTCTCCTCTCCCGTGGGCCTGGGCGCGGCCACCGTGCAGGGCGAGGTCTGGAACAACTACTTCTTCCTCACCAAGCGCGACACCCCCAGCGACCTGCGCGTGGAGGGCGACGCCAACGTGAAGCTCATCGTGCCCGTCTACAAGCACCTGTCCGTCTCGCCCTTCATCGACTTCTACTGGTTCCAGCTCAAGACGCGCCCCGACTGGGGACACAGCGTCATGATGGGCGTGACCGTCGGCTTCTCGCGGCTGTGGAAGCCGCAGTACGAGCGCTTCTGATGCGCGTGGCGACCTTGCTCGCGAGCGGCACCGAGCTCGTCTGCGCGCTGGGCCGCGAGGCCGACCTCGTCGGCGTCTCCCACGAGTGCGACTGGCCGCCCTCGGTGAAGTCCCTGCCGCGCGTCACCGCCCCCTCCATCGACGTGGGCGGCGCCAGCGCCGACATCGACCGCCGCGTGCGCGAGGCCGCGCGCGACGCTCTGTCCATCTACCGCGTCGACGACGCCTTGCTCGCCTCGCTCGCGCCCGACGTGCTCGTCACCCAGACCCAGTGCGAGGTGTGCGCCGTCAGCCTCAAGGACGTGGAGGCCGCTCTGGCCAAGCGCATCGGCCTCTCCCCGCGCGTCGTCTCGCTGAGGCCGGACTCCCTGCCCGAGCTGCGGGCCGACATGCGCCGCGTGGCCGCCGCTCTCGGCGTCCCCGAGGCCGGCGAGGCCTTGGTGGAGTCCTTCGACGAGCGCCTGGCCAGGGCCGCGGCGCGGACCGCCGGCCGCCCGCGTCCCACGGTCGTCGTCGTGGAGTGGATGGAGCCGCTCATGGCCTCGGGCAATTGGTCGCCGACCTTGGTGAAGCACGCCGGCGGCGTCGAGCTGCTGGGGAAAGAAGGCGCGCACTCCGGAGTGATGACGTGGGAGGAC
>CAZTZW010000160.1:0-6354 GCA_964618085.1 uncultured Elusimicrobia bacterium | reverse complement strand
CGGCTATATGAGTCCAACCAAACGAGGCCGCGGTCGGCAGCACCCAATGGTTAGCCGGCAGTTGCGTCATTCCGCGACCTCAGCATCTATCGCTCTTAAATCTCTTCCGCACTTTGGGCAGCGAGGACTTTTTCGAGTTACGACAGAGTGGCAACCGGGACAGATGTCATGCATGTTATCAGGGCTTCCGTGAGGCCAACCGGATTTTTCATAAGCCACTCGCGCTGTCTTATCCCACTCATCCGCCCAAAGCATGCGTTTGAATTTGTGTGCGGAAATCGGTGCCCCATTTATAAAAATCAAGATACCGCGCCACTCCCCTGTCATCTCCCAAACGATCCGAGCGTCTTCTATTGAAGTGACCTCGAGCGAGTGGATTTCAACGCCGTTTTCGTTTGATACCGAATAGCTCGGATATTTTTTGGCTCGAGCGATAAAATAGTCCCAGAGCGGGGAACGCACCTTCCGCAGTTCAAATCGAACGCTTGTCAATTTAATCTCATGGCCGGCTAACTTGTGATTGTGCTGGTCTGTATAACTCGGACTGGATAACGGTCTTCGCTCGGAGTGTAGTGGGAAAATCAGGGGATTTCCAGCTTGTGGATAAGTCTGGGCCCGGGTTATGCGGCGCGGCCGGGTCAGCATATTACCTGGGGACACTATGAGCATTGGGTCTGGATTTGGCAGAATGAGGGCATGAGACACGCCCTCGCCCTTCTCGTCCTTCTCGCCGCTCCCGCCGCCGCCAACCCGCTCCAGGATTTCGAGGCCCGTGTGCGGCCCGAGCGCCTGGCGCCGTTCGCCCGCGACATCGGCGGCGTGTTGGGCGCGGCTTCCGCGCACAACGGGCGCACCATCGGGTTTCCCGGCTTCTGGGCCGGGGCGGTGGCCAACGTGCAGACGCGGCCGGAGAAAGACGACCTCATCCTGCGGGACGCCGGGGTCAAGGCGTTCGGCATCCCGATGCTCGAAGTCGGGGTCGGTCTTCCCTTCAAGGTGGACGTCATCGCCCACGGCCTGAAGGCGTACGGCGCCACGGTCATCGGCGGCGGGCTGCGCTACGGGCTCTACCGCACCGACCTCGTGGACACGTTCCTCCCGAACGTCTCCATCTCGGCGTTCGGCGACAAGGTGACGCATCAGGCCTTCAGCGCCACGCACGGCTCCGTCAACGCCGCCGCCACCTGGAACTTCCCCATCCTCAAGCCCTTCTTCGTCGCGGGCCTCGACGTCACCGAGGTGAAGGTCGAGCGCGCGACCAACGTGGGCTTCAACGGCTCCAAGGCCACGGGGCGCGGCTCGCGTCTGGCGGCGGGCTTGGGCGTCACGCCCTTCCCCTTCCTCGACCTGCGCGTCTCCTACGGGCTCAATCACGGCATCCCGGCGCTGGGCTTCGGCCTCGGAGCGAAGTTCTAAGGACGTGAAGATCTACACGCGCACGGGCGACAAGGGCGAGACCGGCCTGTTCGGCGGCCCCCGCGTGCGCAAGAACCACCCGCGCGTCGACGCGTACGGCGAGGTGGACGAGCTCAACTCGGCGTTGGGCGCGGCGCGCGCGGAGCTCGAGGCGAGCGGCGGGCTGCCCGGGCTCGACGACGCGCTGGAGCGCGTCCAGAACGAGCTGTTCATGGTGGGCGCCTTGCTCGCCACGCCGCGCGCGGCCAAGCTGGCGGCGCCTTTCGACCAGGGCCTGCCCGCGGACGCCGCGACGCGGCTGGAAGGCGAGATCGACGGCTGGGACAAGGACCTCGCCGCGCTCCAGACCTTCATCCTCCCCGGCGGCGGCCGCCTGGGCTCCGCCCTGCACCTGGCGCGCTCGGTCAGCCGGCGCGCGGAGCGCGCGGCCGTGACCCTCGGCGTCCAGGAGCCCCCGCTCCCCGACAACGTCATCGTCTACCTCAACCGGCTCTCCGACTGGCTGTTCACCGCCGCGCGCTGGGCCAACAAGAAGCAGGGCTTCTCCGAGACGCCCTGGACCGGGCTCAAGTAAGATGAACGCGCTCGAGGCGGCGGGGCTGTCGCACGTCTATGCCGCCAAGAGGAACTCCCCCGAGCGGCGCGCGCTGAACGACGTCTCGTTCTCCGTGCCCGAGGGCGAGGTGTTCGGCTTGCTCGGCCCCAACGGCGGCGGCAAGTCCACCCTTTTCAAGATTCTCTCGACGTGCTTCCCTCCGTCGAAGGGCGCCGTGACGTGCTTCGGCGAGGACCTCGTCGGGCGGCCGGAGAACGTCCGCGCCGCGCTGGGCGTCGTGTTCCAGTCCCCCAGCCTCGACCCGCGGCTCTCGGTCCACGAGAACATGACCCACGCCGGCCGCCTCTACGGCCTCTCGGGCGACCGCCTCACGACGCGCATCGAGGAGATGCTGTCGCGCTACCGCCTCTCCGACCGGGCGGGAGACCGCGTCTCGACCTTGTCCGGCGGGCTCAAGCGCCGCGTCGAGCTGGCCAAGAGCCTGCTGCACTCGCCGCGGCTCGTGCTGCTCGACGAGCCGTCGACGGGGCTCGACCCCGCCGCCCGCAAGGACCTCTGGGAGCATCTGCTCGCGCTCAAGAAGGAAGGCGCGACCGTGATGACGACCACCCATCTCATGGACGAAGGCGACCGCTGCGACCGCGTGGGCATCCTCGACCAGGGCCGGCTCGTCGCGCTCGGCGCGCCCGCCGCCCTGAAGGCGCAGATCGGCGGCGACGTGGTCACCGTCGAGAGCGCCGACGCGGCCGTCCTGGCCGCCGACATCGAGAAGCGCTTCGGCGCCAAGCCCCAGGTGTACGGCGAGACTCTGCGGCTGGAGCGCGAGGCCGGGCACGCTTTCATCCCGCAGCTCGTCGAGGCCTTCCCGGGGCGCCTGAAGACCGTGAGCCTGTCGCGTCCGAGCCTCGAGGACGTGTTCCTCCATCACGCCGGACGGCGCTTCGCCGACGCGGAGGCCCCGTGACCTTCGCGCTGGCCGTGCGCACGCTCTGGCAGCGGGAGCTCTCGCGCTTCTACCGCGACAAGGCCCGCCTCATCGGGGCGCTCACGCCTCCCATCGTGTTCTGGTTCGTCATCGGCTCGGGACTGGGCACGGCGTTCTCGGTGCCCGGCGCGGACGCGGGCATGAGCTACCTCCAGTACTTCTACGCGGGGACCTTGATGCTCATCGTGCTGTTCACGTCCGTGTTCTCGACCATCTCGGTCATCGAGGACCGGCACGAGGGCTTCCTGCAGGCCGTGCTCGTCTCTCCCGCGCCGCGCCTGGCCGTGGTGCTCGGCAAGGTGCTGGGCGCGTCCACCGTCGGACTGCTCCAGGGCCTGACCTTCCTCGTATTGGCTCCGGCGGCGGGCCTGCCGCTCGACGCGGCCGCTCTCCTGACGGCCGCCGCGGCGCTGGCGCTGGCCTCCATCGGCCTCACCGGACTGGGCTTCTGCCTGGCCTGGCTGCTCGATTCCACCCAGGGCTTCCACGCGGTGATGAACCTGTTCCTCATCCCGATGTGGATGCTGTCCGGCTCGCTGTTCCCCAAGGCCTCGGCCCCCGGCTGGCTGCAGGCCGTCATCGCGGCCAATCCCGTCACCTACGGTGTCTCGGCCCTCCAGCGCGCCCTGCTGCCCGCCTACGCCGCTTCCACGGGCGCTGCCGAGCTGGGCTGCTCGTTCGCCGCGCTGGGGCTGTTCGCGGCCGCCTCGCTGGCGGCGAGCGTCGTCGTGGCGTCGCGCCGCGACGGCCGCTGACCGAGCGCGCCGGCCGCCGCCGCCCCCTTGCGAAAAACCCGTCGCGCACGCCATACTTAGCCGTCCCATGCGACTAAAGAGCCGCTCCGGCCACACCCTCGTGGAGGTCGTCATCGCCTCTCTTCTGATCGGGATGATGACCGTGCCCATCATGGCGACGGTCTACAACGGGCGCCGTCTGACGGAGCGCACCACCCGCCGCGTGCAGGCCGCCGCTCACGTCCGCCGCCTGACGGAGGCGCTCAAGCCCTATGTCGTCGCCGACAAGTCGCTGGCGCAGGGACCGGGGACCGGCGCCTTGGGCTGGAACCTTCCCGGCGACACGAGCCCCCTCACGGCCCTCGCGGCGGGGCGCCACGACCTGGATCCCGAAGTCTGGCTGCCGGACATGCACGCGGCTCCCCTCAACGGGAGGATCTCATACGACGTGGCGGTCCGCCTCACGCCGCAAGGCCCCCAGCCGGACGTGACGGTGCAGGTCGCATGGGACGAACAGTGACGACGGCCTCGCGCTCCGGATTCTCCATCGCCGAGCTCGTCATCGCGATGTTCCTGTCCAGCATCGTCCTCATCGCGCTGGCGCGCATCCTCACCCCCCTGGTGCAGGCCCAGGCGCACACGTCGCGGGTGCAGACCGTGCAGCTGAACCTGGCGTGGCTCAACCGGGTCATCGACGGCGAACTCCGGCAGGCGTCTTTGGTGTCGATGCCGGCCGTCCCGGGCCTGCCCTCGGGCGTCCTCGAAGGCTGCCGCAACGCGTCGGGAACGCCGCCCGCCCCGGTCTCCCCCGACGAGCCGATGCGCTGGTTCGCCTTCTGCGAGTCCGGCGGCATCGCCCACTACCACAGCGGGTCGGGATGCCCCGGTCTTTACACCTGCGGCTCGGCGCCGACGGCGTCGTTCGTGTGGGGCATCGCGCCCCGGTCGTCGCTGCAGTTCATGCGGGAATCGGCCCGGAACACCCTCGTCACCATCGACATGAAGGCCTCTTCCGGCGAGTACGGGGCCGCCGTGAGCAACGCCGTGGCTTTCTCCGCGCCGTCGGGGGCGCCGTGAAGGACCGCCGGGGCTCGGCGCTGATGCAGGTCTTGGTCGTCGCCGCGGTCGCGGGCTTCGTCTGCGCGGCTCTCCTGCGCGCGCGCCTGCAGCCCGCGATGCTGGCCGCCCAGGGAGCCCAGCGGGTCGTCGACGACACGTCGCAGCAGGGAGCCCTCAACCGCGTGACGCAGGTCTGGATGGAGCGCGGGAGCTGCTCCTCCGACGCGGCGGCGGGCGTATCGTGCGTCGGGAGCGGCTGCGCCTGCACCTGCACGGTGGCCGGGCTCGCCGTCGTCACCGCCGTCCCCAACGGCGGAGCCTGCGCCTTGAGCACGAGGGGGCCGTGAGCGAGGGCGGGGGCATGAACGACGGACGCGACGTCATCGTGCTGCGCGTCGACCGCAAGTCCGGCGCGATACTGGCCGGCGTCCTGCTCACCGTCCTCGGCGGCTTCGCGATGTCCGAGCAGCTCACCCTGACGACCTCCTACCCGGCGCCTTCGGGCATCTACAACCAGATCGTCACGACGGGCAACTCCGGCTCGATCCCGGTCAACACCGTCCTCAACCGCAACGCCGGCTCGACCCTCCTGGTCCCTCCGGGCAACCTGACCGGCCGCGTCGGCATCGGCGTGAACGACCCCAGCGCGAAGCTCTCCGTCGCCGGGGGCGTGCAGCTGGGAGACGAGACGACCGCATGCACCGCGTCGATGATCGGGACGTTGCGCTGGCACAGCAACGAGCTGGAGGCCTGCGACGGCACGCAGTGGGCCGGCATGGGCGGAGGCGTCACGGGGCCGGTCATATACCAGTGCCCTCCCAACCCCGGCAACATCGGAGGCGGGGCGTGGGGATTCTACGGCTGCCAGGGCCAAATCACGACCCAGGCCGCGTGCACCACCATCGAGTATCCCAACAGCGCGAGCTACCCCTGCACGCGGCTCGGCACTCTCCTCTATATGCCCTAAGGAGGCGCGACGGCCGCCGGCTAGCGCTTCACCGTGCCGTTCGTGCCCGCCGACTGGAGCACCTTCGTCAGGAACTCCTCGAACTTCGGCGTGGCGCCGCCGCGGGCCTCGAACTTGTCGAGCTCCAGCTCCATCTCGACGGCGTCGGTGCGGAAGAGCTTGTTGTCGCCGGGGATGAAGGCGACGATGGTCGCGCCGGGGCCCTGCTCGAACTTGTAGCGGTCGATGACGGACTCCTCCCACTTCTCGTCGCCCTGGGGCATGGGGTTGCCCTTGATCCAGGCGACGTAGGCGCGGAAGCGGCGCAGGATGGGCGTCGAGCGCTTCTCGATGGAGGCGGTGACGACCGAGCAGACCCGGTACTGGTTGGAGTGGCAGAACTCGGTCTTGACCATGACGAGGATGGCGGTCTGCTCGCGGTTCGCCTTCGCCGCGAAGTCGCGGGCGAGCTCCTCGGGCATGGCCAGGCCCTGCTTCATCGGCGTGAAGTTCTTGAGGCTGCTCAGGTCGGCGGGATTGGCGTCGGGATAGCGGTGGAAGCGCTTGGGGTAGCGCCAGTAGTCGCGGGGCGCCTGGGGGTTGGGCAGGCCGCGCAGCGCGCGCTCGAAGGCCAGGGCCGCCGCCGGGCCCTCGCCCG
>CAZTZW010000159.1:0-6356 GCA_964618085.1 uncultured Elusimicrobia bacterium | reverse complement strand
GTGCCCTACCTGTGGGGCACGACGGGCATCGCCTACAACAAGAAGAAGCTCAAGACCCCGCCCACCTCGTGGCGCGACCTGTGGGACGAGCGGTACAAGGACCGCATCTCGATGCTCGACAACGTGCGCGACTGCATCTCGGTCGCCATGCAGCTGCTCGGCATCTCCCAGACCACGAAGGACCCCCGCGACTTCGACCGCGTCCGCGAGCTCCTGGTGAAGCAGAAGCCGTTGGTGAAGCAGTACAGCTCCGCCTCCTACCTCAACAGCCTCGTGGCGGGGGAGATCGACCTGGCCATGACCTGGTCGGGGGACCTGTTCCAGGCCGCGCGCGACAACCCCGACCTCGACTACTGCCTCCCGAAGGAAGGCACCTACATGTGGGTGGACTGTCTCGCCATCATGCGCGGCTCCCGCCACAAGGAAGACGCCCTGCGCCTCATCGACTTCATGCTCGAGCCCGAGACCGGCGCGGGCGTCGCCAACCACGTGCGCTACGCGACGCCCAACGAGAAGGCGCAGAAGTATGTAGACAGAGCGTTGCTCACGGACCCGCGCGTGTACCCGCCGCCCAAGCTCATGAAGCAGCTCTCGCTCCACCACGTCCTCGACTCCGAGCAGAGCGAGACCTGGAACCAGATCTGGGCCGACGTGAAGGTCGCGTGACCAAGGCCCTGTCCTGGCTGCTCGGCGGCCGCCGCCCGCTGGCGAGCCACCTCCTGCTGGCTCCGGCCTCGGCGTGGCTGGTCATCTTCCTCGTGGTGCCCGCCGTGGCGCTCTTCCTGCTCTCCTTCGCCAAGAACGGCACCTACGGCCAGATCGTCTGGGAGTTGGGGCTGCACAACTACCGCCGCGCCTTCGACGCGAAATACCTGCCCGTCCTGCTGCGCACCCTCGCCTTCGCGGGAGCGGCCACGGCGACCTGCCTGGCGCTGGGCTACCCGCTGGCCTACTACCTCGTCTTCCGGGCCGGGAAGTGGAAGAACGCGCTCCTCATCGGCCTCATGGTCCCGTTCTGGTCGTCGACCCTCGTGGCCTTCTACTCCTGGATGATCGTCCTGGGCAAGGAAGGCCTGCTCAACACCGCCCTGCTCAAGCTGGGCTTCCTCGACGGCCCCATCGGGTTCCTCTACACGCCGGGCTCCGTCGTCCTGGGCCTGGTCTACTTCTACCTGCCCTTCATGGTCCTGCCGCTGTACGGCTCCCTCGACAAGGTGCCGCGCTCCTACGTCGAGGCGGCCTACGACCTCGGCGCGGGACGCTGGACGGCCTTTTTCAAGGTCACCTTGCCGCTGTCCTTGCCCGGCGTGGTCACGGGCTGCCTGCTCACCTTCATCCCCTGCCTGGGCGACTTCATCACGGCCGAACTGCTGGGGGGGCCGCGCTACTACCTGCTCGGCAACCTCATCTCCAACCAGTTCCTGATGGCCCAGGACTGGCCCTTCGGGGCGGCGCTGACCGTCATCCTCCTCGCGGGCCTGGTGGCCGGCCTGCGCGTCTACCAGAAGTGGGAGGAGGAGGCGTGAAGAGCCGCGGCTTCCTGTCGGCCTACTGCACCGCCCTGTACGGCTTCCTGTACCTGCCGCTGCTCGTCATGTTCGTCTTCTCCTTCAACGACGCGCGCCGCAACGTGGTGTGGAAGGGCTTCACGCTCAAGTGGTACAAGGTCCTGTTCTCCGACGTGGAGCTGATGAAGGCCATGCTCACGTCCCTGGAGCTCGCCGCCGCGGCCGCGGCCATCGCCTCGGTGCTCGGGCTGCTCGCGGCCTACGCCATGGTCCGCCACAAGCCCTTCCCGGGGCGCGGCGCCTACGCCGCCTTGCTCAACGTGCCGCTCATGATGCCCGAGGTCGCGCTGGGCGTGGGCATCCTCTGCTTCCTCGTGCGGGCCGGCTTCGAGCTGGACTTCGGGTCGCTGGCCTGCGCGCACGCCCTCATCTGCCTGCCCTACACCGTCGGCGCCATCAAGGCGCGCCTGCGCTCCATCGGCGAGGCCAACCTCGAGGACGCGGCCATGGACCTCGGCGCCACCGAGTGGCAGGCCTTCTGGAAGGTGACCTTGCCCCTGGCCATGCCCGCCGTGCTCTCCGGCGCTCTGCTGGCCTTCACGGTGAGCTTCGAGGACTTCGTCATCAGCTTCTTCGTCAGCGGCATCGGCATCGTGACCATGCCCATCAAGGTCTACTCGATGATGAAGTTCGGCGTGACCCCCGAGATCAACGCCCTCTCGGTGTGCCTGCTCGTCGCGACCCTCGGCCTGGTGGCCGTCAACGCGTGGCTGGCGTCGCGGCAGGAGCGGGCATAAGGGACGCCTCCGGAGCCGAAGGGGGGAGGCTCGCCCGCCCTTGGCTGTCGAAGGCGGCCGCGGGGATGCGCGGCTGAGGAAGGCAGGCCACGGACCGGCATCTGCTCGCCGGCTCGGGCGTGATCTGGTCCAACTGGGCCGAGGCCAGGCGGTCCCAGCGGACCGGGTGGGTGTACCCGCCTTCCCCGGTGAAGCGCAGCATGCCCGCGCGCGCCTCCGCCGCGTCGAAGCCCGCGTCGCGCAGGATGGCCCACGCGTAGGCGTCCGCGAACCCCTCGCAGACCCGGCTCGCGCTCCGCGACGCCTCGGTGCTCGACCCTCCCGTCAATTGGCCGCGGACGTCCTGCAGGGCGTGCCCGAACTCGTGCGCGGCCGCGAAGGCGACGGCCCCGTCGTCGGCCCCGAACCAGTAGACCATCGCCGCGTTGAACTTCACCGCCTTCCCCTGGAAATAGAAGGCGTTGGCATCCCTTTCGCGCCCTTTGTAGCGCTCCTCGAAGACCTCGATCTCCGTCTTGATGCGGTCCGAGACCCGGGACGCGGCGCGGACGGCGTACGTGATGCGCGCGACGTTGGCGCCGTTGACGCAGAAGCGTTCCGAGGCGGCGATGAAGACGCCCGGCATCGCGCAGGCCCCCTGCCCCAGCTCGACTAGGTCCTCCGCCGACTCGAACGGCTCGACGACCGCCGTGAGGACGATCGGGATCTTCGGAGCGAAGCCTTTGACGAGCAGCTTCGGCTCCTTCGAGGGGAACACCTCGTAGCCCGACGGCGATAGGAAGACCTTGTCACCGGCGACGCGGACGCAGTGGACGGGCGCCGGACGCGCCCTGGGGACGTCGGCTCGCACCACGCCGGAGGGATGGTTCGGGCACAACGGAGGGGCATCGGCCTCTTTCGGCCCGAAATAGACCTTCATCAAGGTCTTCTGGGCGTCCTTGAGGTCCAGCGAGACATCCTGCTGGGGCGCGGCCGCGACCGGCGCCGCCCAAAGGCTCACGACGAGGACGAGGGGTCCCACGGGGGCAGTATACCCCCGGGTCCCGGCGGGCGCCAGGCCCCTCAGTGCTTGGGGGCGGGGGCGGCGGGAGCGGCTTTCGCGTCGGCGGGCTTGGCCTCGGCGGGCTTGTCGGCGGCCGGCTTGGTCTCGCCCATGCAGCACGAGGCGGAGGTCTTCTCCACCGGGCACATCGCGAACTTGCCGGCGTTGATGCGGCCGACGCCCCAGACGGTGACGACGATGACGGCGAGAGCGCCCAGGCGCCCGATCACATTCCCGTCGGCGTTCATGGTGGTCATGCCCCTATTCTATCTCCTTACGGTCTCGCGCGCCAGCCCGCCGGCGAGCTCAGCGGGCGACGGCCGCGACGTCGCGGCGTATCTGGGCGCGGAGCGCGGCGACCGAGGGGAACCTCTTCTCGGCCCGCAGCTTCTTCAGGAACTTGAGCGTGAGCGTGCGGCCATACAGGTCGCCCGTGAAGCCGGGGATGTGGACCTCGGTCACGAGCTTCAGGCCGCCGATGGTCGGGCGCACGCCGACGTTGCAGGCACCGACGCGCTCCCCGACGGTCGTCCCCGTCACCAGGACCTTCCAGACCCCGCGCGGGGGGTGGCGCTTCAGACGGAGGTTGGCCGTGGGAAAGCCCAGTTTGCGGCCCACGCGCTGGCCTTTGACGACCCGGCCCTTCACCGTCACTTGAGCGCGGCCTCCAACGGCGGGAACGAGGCCGCCAGGCACGCCGCCAGGTCCTGCGGGGGCATCTCGCGCCACTCGGCCAGCGGGCGGGCGTCCTCGAGGCGCAGCGGCCCCACGGTCTCGCGACGCAAGGTGGAGACGGTCCCGCCGCAGCCGAGCTTCTCGCCCAGGACCTCGGCCAAGGTGCGCACGTAGCTGCCGCTGGAGACGTCCATGCGGTGGGTCAGCTCCGGCGCCTGCCAGTCCAAGGCCTTCCAAGAGCGCACCACGGCCGTGCGCGCCTTCACGGGGACCGGGTCGCCGGCGCGGGCGTAGGCGTACAGCGGCCGGCCCTCGTGCTTCACGGCGGAATATGCCGGGGCCGGGGCTGAGACCTCGCCGTGGAGGCCGTCCAAGGCCTTCTGGAGGGTCTTCAAGTCCAAGGAGGGGAGGGGCTTCTCCTCCAGCGTCTTGCCGGTGACGTCGCCGGTATCGGTCTTGACGCCCAGGCGGATGGTCCCGGAATAGGTCTTATCCAGGCCCTGGAGGCGCGCCTGGAGCTTGGTGCAGGGACCGACCAGGACGACGAGGAGGCCGGTGGCCAGGGGATCCAAGGTGCCGGCGTGGCCGACCTTGGTGCCTTTCGGGAAGCGCTTGCGCAGGACCGCGACGACGTCGTGGGAGGTCCAGCCCGTGGGTTTATCGGTGAGAAGCATGCCCGCGTGCGGCGGGACGCTCACTGGCCCTTTTCCTTCTCGAGCTTGTTGAGGAGGGCGTCGATGCGCGACGCGGTGCGGGGGGTATCGTCGTACTTGAAGAGGAGGTTGGGGACGACCTTGACCGTCACGCGCTTCTTGAGGAGGCTGCGCAGGTAGGGGGCGGCGCGCTCGAGGGCCTTGGCCGCGCGCTCCTTCTCGGCCTCGCTGCCCAGGATGGAGTAGAACACCTTGAGGTTCTTGCGGTCGGCGGAGAGGTCGACGCCGGTGACGGTGAGGAAGCCGGCGAGACCCGGGTCCTTGACTTCGCGAAGGAGCTCGACGACGAGCTCTTTGAACAGCTCCTTGAGACGCTCGCCTCGGTCGAACATACAGGCTCCTTGCGGCCGCGGACGGGTCCGGCCTACGCCTTCGTGGACTGCGAGAGGCGGCGCGTGCGCGTCTCTTTGACGAAGAACTCGAGGAGGTCGCCGACCTGGAAGCCGTTGAAGCCCTCGACGCCGATGCCGCACTCCTGGCCCTTCTCGATCTCTTTGACGTCGTCCTTGAAGTGGCGGAGCGTGGTCACCTTGCCGGTGTGGACGACCTCGCCGTTGCGCACGACCTTGATGTGGCCGCCGCGGCTGAGCTTGCCGTCGCGGATGGCCGAGCCGGCGATGACGCCGGCCTTGACCTTGAAGAGCGCCTTGACCTCGCCCTTGCCGACGATGACGTCGACGACCTCGGGGGCGAGGAGACCCTCGAGGGCCGCCTTCACGTCCTCGATGAGGTCGTAGATGATCTCGTACTTGCGGATCTCGACGCCCTCGCGGGTGGCGATCTCCTGCGCGCGCGCGTCGATGTTCGTGTGGAACAGGAGCGTGACCGCGTCGGAGGCGGCGGCCAGCAGCACGTCGGACTCGTTGAGGTCGCCGATGGCGCCGTGGATGACGCGCACCTTGCACTCGGTGGTGGCCAGGCCCTCGAGAGAGTCGCGCAGGGCCTGCAGAGAGCCCTGCACGTCGGTCTTGAGCAGGATGTTGAGGTCCTTCGCCTTGACGGCGCCGCCGGCGGCGGTCAGCGCGCCGCGCAGGCCGACGAGGGTCATGTGCTTCTGGTGGGCGAGGGACTGCTCGCGGTGGATGAGGCGGCGCTTCTCCGCGATGTCGCGGGCGGCCTTCTCGTCCTCGACGACGGTGAAGGCGTCGCCGGCCTGCGGGTTGCCGGTGAGGCCGAGGATCTCGACCGGGGTCGAGGGACCGGCCTGGTCGATGCGGTGGCCCGCGTCGTCGATGAGGGCCTTGATCTTGCCGTAGGCCAGGCCCGCCACGAAGGCGTCGCCGACCTTGAGGGTGCCGGCCTGGACGAGGACGGTGGAGACGGAGCCGCGCTTGGCGTCCATGCGGCCCTCGAGGATGGTGCCGTAGGCCGGCCGGTCGGGGTTGGCCTTGAGCTCGAGGATCTCGGCCTGGAGCGCGAGGTTCTCGAGCAGCTTGTCGAGGTTGATGCGCTTCTTGGCGGAGACGTCCTGGAAGATGGTCTTGCCGCCCCACTCCTCGGCCTGTAGGCCGTGGTTGGCGAGGTCCTGGCGGATCTTCTGCGGGTTGGCGCCCGGCAGGTCGATCTTGTTGACCGCGATGACGATGGGCACGCCGGCCGCCTTCGCGTGGTCGATGGCCTC
>CAZTZW010000158.1:0-6409 GCA_964618085.1 uncultured Elusimicrobia bacterium | reverse complement strand
GCCTTCACTCCGGGGTCATCAGGGTACTTGGCCAACGCCTCACGAATCGCCTGGTCAGCCTGGTCCTGACGGCCGTTGCGGATGTTGTCGACCATATCAGGCACCTGGCGCTGGACCGGCTCCGGCAACGGGGGCATCTGAGGATTCGGATACGGCAATATCCGCACGTCCCCAGGGCCATTCACAGGCTTTTGCAGCTTCGCGTCCAGCCGGGCCCTCTCCGCGGCGGCCAGCTCGGCAGTGCGCTGCCGGTCCGCCTCCAACTTACGCAGCGCCTCCTCCCTCGCCAGCTTGTCCTTGATGCGCTGCTCTTCGGCGGTCAAATTACTCCGGCAGGGCTCGGGGGCGCCGGTCTCGTCCCTGGGAGAAGTGGCCGTAACGGTGCCGTCAACATCGCTCACATCGTCCCTCTTTGGCTGCGCGCTGAACACACCAGTACCTCGCCCCGGCGGCATTGCCGTCGACTGAGTGGTTCGCGCCGCTCCTCTCTCACACTCGGCACGGACTGACGTAGCGATGGCACCGAAGAAAGGGCAGGCCAGGAGGGCGACAAGGAGGCGGGAGTGAGTAGACATAGGGGTATTCGGAGGATAACCCCCGCCCCTAGCAGTGTCAAGACCCGGGGACGGCCTTTACCAGAACGACACCTTGACTGGGACCTAAAGGGAATCCGCCATATAGGCCTAAAGTTCGGCAGCGGGGGGTCTGACGCCCCAGGCAGCCCCCTCAACACTCCGCTACAATCAATATACCGGACCGCCGACCGGCAAGGAGAAATAATGTACCGCTATCGTGAGCTGTTGATGTCCCTCTTCGCCTCGGCGATGCTTACGTCCGGCGCCCTCCAGACTTCGCAGGCCGTCGATTTGGCCTCCGTCATCGACCCGGCCGCTTCCCGCAAAGCTATCGAGGCCGTCTTCATGAGCGGCCCCATCGAGAATTGGCAGACCTTCAAAGCCGATGGTGCGACGTCCGAGCCTTCTATCATGCTGGTCTCCGCGCCGGGAAGAAAAGCTCCGATCACCCCAGAGAAACTCCAAGCCCTCATACGCCTGCTCAACGCGAACGAGGACATCCAGCCGCTGGCCGAGAAGCTCACCGTCGCCCTCGGCCTGACCCACCCTTTCACGCGCAAGAACGCCCTCTACGAAGATGGAGCTGGACGTCATGGCATCTCGGTGGGCGTATCCGACTCGACGCGCCTGGTCTTCTATCTAAAAGACGACAATGGTATCCGGATATACGCCGCTACTCTGTCAGGGGAGCTCGTTTCTGCGGCGAGCTTCATCAACGGCGTCGCCACCCCACTCACTCTTACGGCGGCGCGCGCCGGATTCGAGACGGAACTCCGAGTCTGGAACGCGGCGCAGATCCCCGACACCTCGTCGGCCTCGAACTCTTAAGCAGGACGGTTAAAAAGCGGGAGGGCGCCCCTTTAGGGGCGCCCTCCTTCCTGTTTGCGGGGGTGCCAAAGAGTCAAGACGAACCGGTGGGAAAAATGCGGTAAAAGCGCTGCCATTCCATGGCGGCCCGATCGGATCGCCGCTATCCTTCTAGGCCAGAGCACATTGCGCTACTATTCACGGATGCCCACCCCATTCAAGCTCCTCTTACTTCTCCTTGCACTCACCGCTAGTTGCAAGAAGCCCGATCCATCCTCCACTACGGATTCCTCCGCGCAAACCCCTTCTGCGGGAACGAGTATCGCCCGACCGGAAAACCACGTAGAGGCCTCTTCAGGACCCGTTCATCTCACCCTCGACCTCCTCAGCGCCCACGCTTCGATCGGCGCTCCGACGATATTCTTCCGGGCGACTCTGAAGAATCTCGGCGCCACTCCGCGACAGGTCTCAGACTCTATATTCACGCGTCCCGATGAGATGCTTCTCGGCTCCTCCATCTATCTCGAAGTCACCGGCCCGGACGGCCGGAAGCTCGAACCGGTCCGGCGCATCGGCATGGGCGGCCCGCCCCAGGACGACATGTCCGACGCGGCGACGAGACTCCATGGCGAACTGGCCGCCGGTGTCCGCCGCGCGGAGACCCGGGCTCGCAAGGATGGCCGCGATCCCGCGGCGGCTGCCGCCGCATTCACGCGGGAGTTCAATTCCAAGCACGGCCTGAGCGAAGCCGGCGACGCCCGCGAGTTGGCGCCTGGCGAATCCATCACGACTCCGACCTGGACTTATCCGCGTTCCGTGGCGACGCCGACGCGAGGCTACGCCGAGATGCCGTTCCGGTTCGAAAAGCCGGGACGATACACCGTCCGACTGGTCCATGACTACGCCTTTCTTGGAAAACTCAGCCGCAACGGCGGCAGATTGCGGATCCCCGAAGCCTTCCATCTCGCGACAGAGCCCATCGGATTCGAGATCGTCAGGTGAAGATCCTCCTGGCGTTGTCGCTGCTGCTGCCCGCGGCCGCTTCGGCCATCAAACCCGCGGACGGCCCCAGCTACGACGCCATCGACGCGCTGCTTCGGGAGAGCAGGGTCAAGGAGCTCACGCTCCTCACGCTCAACACCGAGCTGCGCGCCCTCAAGGGCTCGATCTCCCGCCGCCCCGGCGCCACCGCGGCCGACGACGATAAGGATCCCGTCATCCGCAGCAAGAAGGACGAGATTGCCAAGGCGATTGAAGAACGCGACCTGATAATGACGAGGGCCATCAAAGCGACGCTGCTGGCCTACGACATCGTCCCGTCGAGGGGCGGAGTACTGCAGATGCCCCGAGGCGTTTCCGCTTACAGCAGGAATCGCGGCGAGACGATCGAGTTCGTGCCGGTATACAACCCAGCCCTAGGAGAACGCCATACCGTTCAATCCAACACCGGCGCTGAACGGCTGCATGGTACGAAGCCGAACGACAAGGCCTACACGGCATTCAACGGGTCAGTCATTCTGCATAAGCCGGTGAGCGGCCCCCGCGAGCTCGCGCTCATCTTGTTCCACGAGAGACGTCATTTCGAGCAGTACACCTCTCCGGCGCTGGCGAACCTCTCGTATGCGGACAAGGAGGTCCTCGCCTATGCGGACACCCTGCACGTTATGGGCAAGATCGGGTACACCGTCGGCTCCGCCGAAGAGAAGGAGATGAGCGGACTGTTGGACGCCAAGCGGCGCGAGTTCAAGGCCACCGCCGACTATGAGAAGACCGCCGCCGGAAAGATCAGCGCCAGGATCGAGGAGGTTAGACGCCGGTTGACGGGCGCGCCCGCCCCGGGCTTGAAATCGGAGTTCGGCATCGCGGATGAGGACCTCGCTCGCATCCAAGCCGACGCCCGCAGGCTCGACGCTTCGGTCGCCGCCGCCGACGCGACGCGCTTGCGCTCACTGGCGTTCGATTACTGCTCTACGCCCTATCCCACCGATAAAGAAGGCGTCTCTTTCCTGCACACCCTCGCCATCTCGGCGTCAGACGAGTTGGCCGCGGCAGCGGCCTTCAATCCCCAGCACGGCGACTGCCTGCGAAGACTCGGCGCGGAGATCGATGAGCGTCGTCGTCTCGGCGTCCGCATCACCACGAGCGACCTTCTACAGCTGTCGGCGGAATACAGACCCCTGGCTCCGCTCCCGCCCGCGCTGGCGGCCCCGGACAGCGCGCGCCCACTTCCCATGACCGTGCCCTCGGGGCCATCGGACACGACGGATAGTATCGCCAACATCGCCTTACGCGCCTGCCGTGGGGAGTGGCCGACCGACGATGCACTGCTCGACTTCCACAGGCTATCCCGAACGGACGCACACTATCTTGATTCGCTCGTGGCCGGCGCCTCTCAAGGCTGCTTCCAGACCTTGCTTAGATGGATCCTGGCCCTGCACCGGGCCAACGGATCGCTGACGCTCCAGAATCTGCAGGGCGAGGCCGCGCCGCTCCTCCCCCCGCAAGCCTATGACGGCACCTGGGAACGAGAGCCTCGACAGCGGCCGAGAGACTGCGTCATGCGCGGCGTCTGGTACAAGGAGTGCTACTAAAAAGCGGGAGGGCGCCCCTTTAGGGGGCGCCCTCCTTCCTGTTTCCAAGGGCGGACTGTACCCCGGATTTTGTCCCCTTGCGGGCGGGGATCATTTCTCTTGGCGGCTACCGGAGGACCGTCCGCCGCTTTCGCGGCGGCTGCGCGAGCAGCGCCTCCCTCCTACTGCCTTGCTCCCGACGGGGTTTGGCTTGACCGCGGCCGTCGCGGGCCGCGCGGTGGGCTCTTACCCCACCTTTTCACCCTTACCTCTTGCGAGGCGGTATTTTCTGTGCCACTTTCCGTCGACGAGGGTTCTGGCCCTCGCCTCCCGGTCTTTGGACCGGCGTCGCGCTCTTCGGAGTCCGGAAGTTCCTCCAGCCTTGCGGCCAGCGACCCCCCGTCCGTCCTTGAAATCGTTATGCGGCTTGAGCCGCGGGTTCCGGCTTGTAGAGGATGCGCTGGCAGGACTCGCAGCTGACGAGCGCCTTCACCTTCGCGATCTCCACGAGCATGCTGGGCGCCAGGGTGATCTGGCAGGAGCCGCAGTGCCCGTCCACGACCGGCACGACCGCGTCGGACTTGCCGCGGCCGCGGATGTGGTTGTACACCTTCATCATGTCGGCGGGCACGGGAGCGGCGACCTCGTCGCGCTTGGCCTTGGCCGCGTCGAAGCGGCCCTTGGCCTCGCTCATCACGGCCTCGAGCTTCTGCAGGTCGACGGCGGCCTCGCCCTCGATCTTCTTGTAGGCGGCGAGCTCGGCCTTCTCGGCGGCCTTGGCCTTGTCGATCTCTTCCATGATGACGAGGATCTCGGTCTCGATGTCCCCGGCGGCGGCCTTGTCGGCGGCGATCTCGCCCTGCATGGCCTTGTAGGCGTCGTTGGACTTCAGCTCGTTGAGCTGGCCGGTGCGCTTGCGCGCCGACTCTTCCTTGGCGGCCGCGTCGAGCTCCTTGGCCTTCTTCTTCTTCTCGAGCTCGAGGGTCTTGGCCTTGGCGGCGTCCATCGCCTTCTTCTCGCCCTCGAGGTCGGCCTTCACCGCGGCGATGCGGGGCGGAACGGCGTCGATCTCCTTCTGGATGGAGTCGAGGGCTTTGTCCTGCTCTTGGAGGGCGACGAGGAGCTTGAGCGCTTCCTTGCTGATGGCCATGGACGCCGATTATAGCGTTTTATGGAGGACTTTCGCGTCCAGAGGCCGTCAGCGGCCGCCGCGGGCCCGCAGGAGCGCGGCCGTCTTGGCCCGCTTGTTGGCCGCCGCGAGGAACAGCGGGGTCTGGCCGTTCTTGTTGCGCGAATCCGCCCGCGCGCCGCGCTCGAGCAGGAGCTCGACGAGGTCCTCGCGGCCCGGACGCACCGCGGCCCACATCAGCGGCGTCATGCCGTTCTTGTCGGAGACCTCGGCCTTGGCGCCCCGGTCCAAGAGCAGCCGCGCTATCGCCGGATGCGAGTGAGCGGCCGCGCCGTGGAGCGGCGTTTCGCCTTCCCGACTGACGGCGTTCACCGCCGCGCCGCGGTCGAGCAGGAGGGCGACGACCTTCTCTTGGAGCTTGACGCGCGACGGATGCTGACCGGCCGCGGCATGCAGCGCGGTCTGCCCCGAGGCGTTGCCGGCCTCGATGGCCGCGCCCTCGTCCAAGAGCTTGGCCACGAGCTTCGCGTCGCCCTTGACGGCGGCCAGATGCAGCGGCGTCTCGCCGCCCAGCGGCGGGATGTCGTGTTTTTCACCGGCCGCGGCGGCCGGGATGAGAGCTGCGGCGACGGCGAGCAAGGAGAGGTATCTCACGAAAGCCTCCGCGAACGTCCGCCTCCAGTTTGGACGCGGCGCCGGGCGGCGTCAAGGGCCCCAAAAAGAAAAACCCTCCGGAAGGAGGGTTTTCGTGAAGCGGCTAAAGTGGTGGGCAGTACAGGATTTGAACCTGTGACCCTTGTCGTGTGAGGACAATGCTCTACCGCTGAGCTAACTGCCCGGAAACGGCCGGTAAAGGGCATCATAGCAAACTCACGGCAGCCGAATAAAGGGGGCCTCCCGTCGGCGGCCCCGACCCCGCCGGTCATTCCTTAAGAAGGTCCCCCGGGGCCCTCTTTTCGTTGACACCGCCGGACCCGTTTCGCTATACTGTTCTCCCGCCCGTTGGAGTCCCTTCCCTACGAGGTTCGGTGCTCCGGCGGCAGTCGTCTGCCCGGGCGGGGTCGTTCAGTGCGGGCGTAGTTCAATGGTAGAACACGAGTTTTCCAAACTCGTTACGTGGGTTCGATTCCCATCGCCCGCTCCGATCGCAGTCGCATATACGCTGGGATAGCTCAGGGGTAGAGCATCCCCTTGGTAAGGGGAAGGTCGTGGGTTCAATTCCCATTCCCAGCTAGTTTTCGTCGTCGTGCCGACGGTAAGACGCCAGACCAGACAACATAAGGAGAACGCACCACCATGTCGAAGGCCAAATTCGAGCGCACCAAGCC
>CAZTZW010000157.1:2349-6421 GCA_964618085.1 uncultured Elusimicrobia bacterium | reverse complement strand
GTCGTTGACGGCCACGGCCCTCGGAATCGCGACCCACCACGACGACACCCTCAAGGGCGACGCCGTCGTCTACCTGATGGCCGCCGACGAATGGAAGCACCTCATCCTCCTGCCCACGACCGTGGGGAACAAAGTCACCGAGACGTGGCCCGACAAGGTCATGATCTGGGGCGCCGGCAACACCGACATCACCTTCAACACGGCTCACCGGCTCACGAACCGCCTCCCCCTGCAGGCAGTGGCCATCCTCACCAAGGCTTTCACCGTCAACGTCTCGATCAAGTGCGTGCCGACCCCCGAGGCGATGGCGGCTTGGCAGAGCAAGACCTACGGGACCATCCTCTCCGCCTACCAGGCGCTCAAGCGCCAGTATGACGAGGAGCGCGCGTCACGCGAGATCCAGAAGGGCGTCGTCATCAACGGCTCTTCCCCCGCGCGCAACCGCGAGGTCGCCCGCGAGGAGATCCGCAAGAAGACCATCGAGATGCTCACGGGCTCGGTCTTCGAGGGCCGCCCCGCCGTCAAGCATTCGGGCAGCGCTCCCGTCACGCTACTCGACGCCGCCGCCGCGTCGTCCGCCGAGATCCAGTTCATCGAGCAGGCCTTCGAGTGGGAGAACATGACCTACGTGCT
The DNA here is from genome assembly GCA_964618085.1 of uncultured Elusimicrobia bacterium. GTDB lineage: Bacteria > Elusimicrobiota > Elusimicrobia > UBA1565 > UBA9628 > GWA2-66-18. Next base: position 5,788 of record CAZTZW010000157.1, on the reverse strand, counting down.
CTACCCGTACTACTGGGCTGACGACCGCGACTGGCCCGCCCTCGCGGCGATCGAGAGCGCCGACCCCGATTACGCGCGCTTCCTGCGCTCCGGCTCGGCCCGGGTCATCGTGCCCGCGCGTCCCGGCTTCGAGAAGCAGGTGCAGCTCTACACGGAGTACGGCGTGCTCTGGGGCGGCGGCTCCGTGCCCGCGCCGGGCGAGGAAGGCTACCTGTCCGTGGCGACGGAGATCCGCGCGCAGTCGGCGTCGCCCGCCGACGGCGTCGCGGGCGAGTCCTGGGAGGTCCGCCTGCCGACGACCTTGCTGTGGCTCGAGGAGTCCCCGGCGCTGCCCATCGTCAACGCCTCCGCCGTCCTCGACGCCCCGCCCGGTCGATGATCCTCCGCGACGCCTGCGAGGACTTCGCCGCCGAGTGGCTGTGCTCCGTCCCGGGAGCCTCGGCGCTCGTCCCGCTGGTGTCCAAGAGCCTCCTCGACGGGACGCGGGCGGCCTACCGCTCCACCGCCCGGCCGGGTCAGAGTGAGGACGCGTGGGCCCGGAGCGTGTTCGCGGTGCCGAAAGCGGTCCCCGACGACGTCGCCTCCGAAGAGATGGTGAGGCGGATGATGGGCTTCCTGCCCCCGGATGCCCGCTCATACTCCTCCGCGCTCACGCCGTCGCCGGCGACCCCGCCCACTCCCGATTCCGAGGAGTCCCCGGACGACCCGGACGCCGTCATCCGCGACCTCTCCCTGGGGCAGCCCCAGGCCACGACGCTCCATTCGTTCACCGCGTTCGGCGCCAAGCCGCCGTCGCCGTCCGGCGGCGACGACCTCGACCTCATCCGCGAGTTCATCGATTTCCTGAAGGAGCAGCTCAAGAAGCACGGCGAGAACACCTACATCCGCGCGCTGATGGAGGATATGGAGAAGGAGATGCTCGTCCTTCCGGAGCGCCTGGCGCTCGCCGCGGCGATGCAGGCGATATACTCCCGCATGGGGTTCCCGAAGTCCGACCTCGAGGGCGGCAAGGCCATCCACAAGTTCCTGCAGGAGCGCTACCGCCAGGTCACCGACCACCTCTCGCACCAGATCGTGATCGAGAGGCGGGTCTGGCGCGGCGGCTCGTTCACGCCGCTGCGCATGGCCTCGCGCGAGGCCGCTCTCGCGGGAAACTACAACCTCGCGGCGCTGCGCATGGCCCGCATCTCGAGGACGAGCCGGCGGGGGCACCGCCGCGACGACATCTTGGACATGACTCGCGAGGGCGGCTGGGAGATCAAGCCCGTCTCGAGCGCCGTGGAGGGAGTCGTCCAGGAGGCGTACTATCGTTTCGCCTACAACTTCTGGGCGGCGGTCTGGATCGACGGCTGGGGCCGCAACGTCGACCCCGCCGTGCTCGACCCGGGCGAGAACTGGCTGCGCGTCCACATCCCTCTCCTCTTCCCGTTCATACATCCGCGCAACCCGAAGCAGCTCGTCACGCCCTGGACGATGGACTACCTGCCGGGCCTGGCGTTCTATTTCATATTCGACATCAAGCTGCCGCAGAAGGTCCCCGACCCCATCATCATCTTCGAGATGGAGCTCATGCGCGCGATCGAGGAGATGAGGCGGCGCGCGCGCGAGGAGAAGAGCGTCCCGCAGCCCGCTCCGCTCCCCGCGCCGGCGCCGAGACCGGTCCCCGCCCCCGCCCCGGTGCCAGTGCCGGATTGGCGGCCCAGCAACGCGTTCCAGGAGATATTGCGGGCTCTCCTCTTGATTCTCCTGGCGATCGTCATCATCGCGGCCATCCTCGCGGCCGAAGCCGTGCTCGCCGTCGTTCTGCTCATCGGCGGCGTGATCACGCTCCTCTTCACCGACGACAAGGCTGCCGGGCCGTCCATGACCTCGAGGACCCCTCCGTACGGCGCGGGCAGCCCGAAGACTTTCACCCTCCACCTGCCGGGCTGCACGATAGCGAACATCAGCGAATCCCGCCTCGAAGCCGGCCTGAAGAAGGCTCGCAGCGTATTCGTCGTGGCCAACGACGCGCTCGTCGAGTCCTTCGCCCGCCCGGCGACGGCTTGACGCGGCCGTAGGACCCACGCCATACCCCGCCCCAAAGACCAGTCGACACCGCCGCGCCGAAGGTCTATCATCCCCGTCCGCCGAGGAACGAACGACGCGCGAAAGCGCGCCGTACTGGAGCCGTATACATGAGCCCTTGGCACTACCTTCTGGCCGCCGCCGTCTTCGCCGCTCCCTGCCGCCTGGTCGCCGACATCATCCTCTGGATTGCTCGTTAAATCCAGGGATACTCACAATTCGCGGTATCCTGCACCGCCTTTGAGGTCGCAAATTGCGACCTCAAAGGCGGAACTTTTTTTGGGGTCAGTCGTATGGTAGGTATGGGTACCTCTACCATCCCAGCCGATAGTCGCATCTACCTCGTTCGCGGACAGCGCATCATGCTTGACGCGGATCTTGCTGAAGTATACGGCGTAAAGACGAAACGCCTTAATGAGCAGGTCCGACGAAATATGAAACGGTTCCCGGCCGATTTCATGTTTCGTCTGACTGATTCAGAACGGGCCGAGGTGGTCGCAAATTGCGACCACCTCCATCATCTGAAGTATTCGCCCTCTCTCCCTTTTGCCTTCACCGAGCACGGCGCCGTCATGCTGGCGGCGGTGCTCAACTCCCCTCAAGCGGTTCAGGCCAGCGTCGCCATCGCCCGGGCCTTCGTGAGGATGCGGCGGGCGGCGTTTGGACGGCGGGAGTTGGCGGCGCGGTTGAGGGAACTCGAGGGCAAGGTCGGGGGTCACGACAAGGACATCCGCGGGCTGTTCGACGCGTTGGACGCGCTCCAAGACGGGTCGAAGGGCGCGGTCAAGAAGATCGGCTTCTCACCGTAAAGGCTTTTCGTAGGATACCCATATGAGTCTGTCCTTCGCCGCCGGATTCGGGGCATGCCTGCTCGGGGCCGTGGGCTTCGCGGCGGGGTTCTTCGGGCCCATCGCGCTCAATCCCGAGGCCAACCAGGGGCCGCTGCTGGGCATCTTCATCACCGGGCCGGGCGGAGCGGCCTTGGGGGCCATCCTCGGGGCGGCGCTGCACGCCTTCGGGCTGTCGAAGGAACGGACTATGGGCCTGCTCGGCGGGGCCGCGGCGCTCGGGGCGGCCGTCATCCTGTTCTTCTGCCTGCCCGGGCCGAAGTACGTCGGGAACGTCATCGAGGCCGAGGTGACGGAGTGCGTCTCGCCGGTCGCCTTGAAGGACGAGGCGTTCGCTGAGTGGGAGAAGCGCATCAAGGACGCGCCCTGGGGCCGGCCGCGCGAGGGCTGGAAGGACGGGTTCCTGTCCATGGTCGCGGGCGACCAGGGCGTGGTGGTGACGGTCAAGGTGCGCCGCAGCGCGGGCGTCTACGAGAACCGCAAGCCGTGGAACCGCGGGAAGCTCTCGGCCGGGAAGGCGTGGT
>CAZTZW010000157.1:0-2339 GCA_964618085.1 uncultured Elusimicrobia bacterium | reverse complement strand
ACTTCCTGCGCGGCGAGGGCTGCGCGGGACAGGCCGGGCGGGTCGGCGTGTTCGCCCCGCGCGGGGAGACGTCGAAGGCGTGGCCGTCCGACAAGCTCAGCGCGTTCCTGGGGCTGTCCGTGCTCCATGCGGCGACGCCGGAGCAGGCGGCCCTCCTGCCTTGACAGGAAAGGGCGCGCAGGACATCCTTGAGGGCGCATGAGACCGCTCCTGCTCCTGCTGCTGGCCGTTCCAGCCGGCGCCGCGAGCCATAAGCTCGCGTTCAAGCTCCTCGACGGCGACGTCGAGTACGTGCGCCGCCTGGACGCCGAGGAGCTCAAGCAGGCCGACTCCGGCGTCGCGGGCGAGGACAGCGGGCGGCCCGTGCTCATCAGCGCGGTGGTGTCGAAGCCCTCCGGGCGCTTCCATCTGGTCGAGTACCAGGCGTCGTTCGACAAGGGCGGGCGCGTCTTCGAGGCGAGCGGCGCGCTGACCTTGGCGCGCGGCGAGCGGCTGCGCGTCGTCAACTGCGACGGCTTCTCGCTCGAGATCGGCCTCGACGCCAAGGGCGAGCCGGCCTGGCCCGCGGGCGACGAGAAGAACTACCGGCTGAGCACGCGCTTCGAGCGCGAGGGGCGCAAGCGGTCCTGCCGCGCGACCTCGCGCCTGGAGACCCCGCTCCAGATCAAGCTGGCGTCGGCGCGCGGAGGCGGGCTGTTCACCCTCCATACCATGCTATCGGGCGAGGACCATGCGTTGGCCCTCGAGCACGTGCTGGAGGAGACCGCGCCCGGCTCCGAGAAGCTGACCGTGAAGAAGACCGACGTCCTGACCGTCGGGCGCAAGACCTCGAAAGACGGGGCGGGCTATTCGCTGAGCTGGCACGCCGAGGCGCCGCCGCCCAAGCCGGAGCCGCGTGCCGCGGCGGCCAAAGCGGCCGCGCCGGCGCCGCCGGTCAAGGTGTACAAGCCCGTGCCGCGCATCCGCCTCCAGCGCGGCGAGGGCATCGGCATCAACAACCTGGGCGGCAGTTTCGGCGGCGGGTCGGGCTCGGCGCCGGTCGTGCCGGCGGTCCAGCCGGTCAAACCCGCCCAGCCCGAGGGCGAGGGACTGCCCGCCCCTACCGAAGACTGATCAGGCTCCGCGCTTCTTGCGGGCCGCGACCGTCTCGCCGGCGATGCCCCAGGAGTCGGCGGGCACCTCCTCGATGACGACGTGCGTGGTCGCCGTGTTCTTGCCGAGCACTTCGGCGGCGAGCTTGGTGACCGCTTCGATGAAGCGGGCTTTCTGGTCCGCGGTGGGACCGGGAGTCATCTTGACGTTGATGAAGGGCATGGGGAGAGTCTATTTATTTAGTTTGATGGCGTCATGGCCGGCTCCTTCATCGACTCCCTTCTGGAAGCGCCGCTCGACCTGTCCATGTCGGTCGCGGCCGAGCCCGCGCCCGGCCTGCTGACGGCGGCCACCGCGTCGAGCCCGGCGCGGACAGTGGTCGCCGTCGCCCTCGCCGCGGTCGCGGCCTTCTTCCTCGTCTCGATGTGGCGCCACCGGGCCCTCCCCGCCTGGACGTGGGCGTGGCCGGGCGCGGTCATCGTCCCCTTCTTCGGCCTGCTGGCTGTGCTGCTCGCCTTCGGGCGCCACGAGAAGACCGTGCGCGGCCCCGAACGCCGTCTAGAGGTCGCGGGCGGTCTCGGCCCGCTGTCCTGGCGCCGCGAGTTCCCCCTGCCTCCGGGCGACGTCCTCGTCGTCGCCGTCGAGCGCGAGCGAGGCTCCAGCGCCGGAGGCGGGCCGGTGCAGGTCACGCGGCGCTACACGGTGGCCGCGGCGCAGACCGCCGCGCTGTCCTTCAGCGTCGCCAACGACCGCGACGCGGCCCGCGCGATGGCCCGCCGCCTGTCGGTCTTGCTCGGCTACGCCGTGGACGACCGGGCCGAGGACGACGGCGTCGAAAGGGTTAAAGACCGTTAAAAAAGGGCCTAGGCCCTCAGGACCCGGGATAGGACCCCGAAGGCACTACCCGAAAACGCGTCCCGGGGGTATGCTTATAAGGATGAGGCTGTTCCTCGCCCTGGCGCTTTTCGCCTCCCCTCTCCACGCCAACACCAAGGCGGCGCCGCGCGTGCGCACCGGCAACACCGGCACCGCGGCCGCGCCGCTCGTGACGGTGGCGCCCGCCACCTTGCTGACGGGACCGGCGGCTCTCCTGACGGTCCCCGCTCTGGCCCCGAGCGCCGCCAACCTCGCGGCGCAGGTGCACCGCTTCACCGGCATCTGCCCCTCAGTGGCGCTGCACATCCCCTGGGACCGGGTGGACGACTGGGGCGAGCTTAAGGGCTACGCCGAGAGCCTGGGCATGACGC
>CAZTZW010000156.1:0-6421 GCA_964618085.1 uncultured Elusimicrobia bacterium | reverse complement strand
ACTGCCAACCTCGACGAGATCCGCGACGCCGTGTCCTGGGGCATCATCGACGGCGTCACCACGAACCCGTCGCTAATCGCCCGCGAGGGGCGCGACTTCGTCGATACCATCCACCAGATCTGCCAGATGGTCGATGGTCCCGTCAGCGCCATTGCCGAGGCAGACCGCGAGCACCTCGCGGGGGATCTTGAACTTCTCGAGGGAGCGCGCGAGCGCGAAGGAGTTGGGCGGCACCACGCACTCGGGCGCCTTGATGTCGACGAACGCCTTCTCATCGAACTTCTTGGGGTCCACGAGCGTGCCGTGCACGTTGGTGAACACCTTGTACTCGTCGGCCACGCGCATGTCGTAGCCGTAGGAGGAGAGGCCGAAGGAGATCTTGCCCTTGCCGTCCTGGCGCTCGACGAACGGTTCGATCATCCCGTGCTTGGTCGAGTATTCGCGGATCCACTTATCGGATTTGATCATGATGTTCTCCGAGTTAACAAAGGGGCCAGGCACCAAGTTAACAAAATACGCCGGGGGATTGAAGAGTTCAAAATGTAATCGAGGGGCCTGGCCCTTTTGTTATCGCTTGCGCCGCGGCGTGGCCGGAGGCGCAGGCGGATTCGATGGTGGCCGGCAGGCCGGTCGCGGTCCAGTCGCCGGCGAAGGAGAAGCCGGGCATGCCGGAGCCCGGCTCGGGGCGCTTGGCCTCGTCGCCGGGGGCCGGCGAGAGCGTGGCGAAGGGCTCTTTGACGACCTTGGAGGCGAGCACCTTCGCTTTCGAGAAGCCGGGGAGGCAGGCGGACAGGTCCGCCAGCGTCGTGGCGAGGATCTTCTCCGGCAGCTGGCCGATCTGCTTATGGGCGCCGGAGACGACGACGGCCAACTCCTGACCTGGCCCCTTCAGGCCGTGCACCGCCGTCTTGTTGAACACCCAGTGGGTCTCGGTGTTCAGCAGGCCGATGAAGCGCTCGCTCATCACGGGGCGGTCCAGACGCAAGGTCGCCCCGGCGATGGGCGCCGGTTTGAGCTCCTGCCAGGCGCCCTTGAGCGCGTCGGGCAGCGCCAGCTTCTTCAAGTCCCACGGCGAGAGGGTCGAGACGACGTGGCCCGCCTCGAAGCGCGAGTCCATGTCGGTGACGGCGCCGGCGACGCGCCCGCCCTCGACGATGAGGCCCGCGGCCTTGGCGGTGGAGATGACGCGCCCGCCGCGCTTCTCGACGAAGTCGCGGGCGGCGTCGGTGTAGAGGTCGGAGAGCCCGGTCTTGGCCAGGCCGAAACGGGCGTCCTCGGCCGAGCCGAGGAAGATGCGGCGCAGGGCCTGGACGAAGCCCGCGGCGGAGGCGACGTCGGAGCGGTCGTTGAGGATGCCGATGGCGACGGGGTCGAAGAAGCGGGTCTGGATGTTGGGCGACTGTCCCAGCGACGTCAGCCACTGGCGCACCGTCATCCGCTCGACGGCGGCGGGGACGGGCCCGGTCTTCATGGACTTGAGCGCCCGGTCGAAGGACAGCAGGCCGGCCTTGTCCGCGAGCGTCAGTCCCTTCATGCCGACGAGGCCCGCGGCGAGGTTGAGCGGCGAGGGCAGCCACGACGGGCAGGACAGGACGTCGCGGCGCCCGCCGGGTTCGGCGTAATGCACGACCGTCTCGTCGTAAAGGGCGAGCCGGTCGTCCGTGCCGATCCTCTTCAGGAAGCGGCGGGTCTCGGCGTAGCAGCCCATGAACAGGTGCTGGCCGTTGTCGACGTCGAGCCCGTTCTCCGAGAAGGAGTACGCGCGGCCGCCGAGGTGCGGCTTCTTCTCGAGGACGAGGACCTTGGCGCCCTTCTCGGCGAGGGCCGACGCGCAGGACAGACCCGCGAAGCCGCCGCCGAGGACCAGGACGTCGGGTCTAGAGGCCATGGCAGTACAGCCACGCGCGCAGGGCGAGCGCCAGCTTGCGATGCCCGGGCAACGTCGTCTTCTCGAAGAGGACGCGGTAGCCGCCCGCCTTCACCTGGTCGAGAAGCCCCTCGTAGATGTGCCCCATGACCTCGGCCGGCAGCAAGGACGGACGGTCGCGGAAGTCCACGTGGTTGCGGGCGCGCGCGTAGTAGTTCTTCGCGCGCTTGTACTCTGCCTCCATCAGCTTGTCGAAGGCCGGGCTATGGTCGCGCGCGACGAGCTTCTCGCGCGAGTAGCCGGCCTCGGCCAGGTCGGAGGCGGGCAGGTAGACGCGGCCCAGCTCGAGGTCGGCGCCCACGTCGCGGATGATGTTGGTGAGCTGGAAGGCGTGGCCGAAGGTGACGGCGAAGTCGAGCATGCGCTCCTTCGGGGTGTGCTCCCAGCCGAAGATGTGCACGCACATCACGCCCACCGAACCGGCGACGCCGCGCATGTAGCTCTCGAGGTCGGCCAAGGTCTCGTAGCGCTTGCCTTCCAGGTCCATCGCGCAGCCCCGGATCATCTGGTGCAGCTCGTCCTTGGGGATGCGGTAGTCCGCGACGGGCTTCAGCAGCGCCGCGGCGATGGGGTCGGTGGGCTTGCCCGCGTACAGGCGCTCCACTTCCTCGCGCCAGAAATCGAGCTGGCGGCGCGCCTCATCGGCGGACCCGCCCTCGTCGACGATGTCGTCGATGCGGCGGCAGTAGGCGTAGACGGCGGACAGCGCGTCGCGCTTGGCTTTAGGGAGAAGCAGGAAGCCGAGGAAGAAGTTCGATTTCTTCTCGGCCTTCACGGGTACAGCGGCGCTCATCCCAGGAGCGCCCGGAAGAAAAGCGGGATCCAATCGGACTTCTTGAGCGCGGGGCGCGAGCGCAGCACGTCGAAGTCCTGCTTATGGATGAGCTTGAGGATCTGCATGCCGCCGAGCCAGGTGAGCCGGATCTCCAGCGACAGCGGCCACGGCAATCTCGACGGAAGAGGCTTACCCTGCTCGAAGAGGGAGCGGGTGCGGGAGACCTGGAACTTCATCAGCTCGCGGAAGCGCTCGTTGCCCACGCCCATGCGCAGGTCGGCCTCGGAGTAGCCGTGCGCCTGGAAGTCCTCCTGCGGGATGTAGACGCGGTCCTTCTTGAGGTCGACCGAGACGTCCTGCCAGAAGTTGGCGAGCTGGAGCGCCGTGCAGATGCAGTCCGACCAGCGGAACAGCTGCTCGTCGCGATGGCCATGGATCATCAGCACGATGCGGCCGACGGGGTTCGCGGACCGCCGGCAGTAGTCGAGGACCTCGTCGAACGTCTCGTAGCGCGATTTCTCCGTATCCTGCAGGAAGGCGGAGAGCAGGTCGTCGAAGGGCTCCTTGGGGAGGTCGAGCTCGCGCAAAGTCTCGCCCAGGGCCAGGAACACGGGGTGGCGCGGCGGGCGCCGGCCCACGTCGGCGAGTTGCGCGCGCCACTCGAGCAAGCGCTCACGGCGGAAGCCCTCGTGCTCCGGCTCGTCGGAGAAATCGTCGGCGATGCGCGCGAACGCGTAGAGCACGGCCACATGCTTGCGCAGACGCGCCGGCAGCAGGATGGAGGCGACGGGGAAGTTCTCGTAGTGCCGGTCGGCCAGCTCGGCGCAGAAACGGAAGGCGCCCGCGACGTCGGCGGGGTCCGAGAGCTTCGCCTCGTATTCCTTGAGTGTGTCCACGGGCCGCCTACTTCTTGCCGATGCCGATGCGCGTGCGCGAGTCGCGCCGCTTCTGGGCGGGCCGCTTGAGGACCGCGTCGGACCAGTCGAACTCGAACTCGCCGCAGCGGACCTTGTCGCCTTTCTTGATGCCCGCCTTCTTGAGGGCCCGGTCCACGCCGATGCGCTTGAGCGAGGACTGGAAGCGGTAGATGGCCTCGGGCAGGTTCACGTCGAGCATGGCCGAGGCGCGTTCGACGAACTTGCCGCGCAGCTGCCAGGTGCCGCCGCCCATCGCCTCGACGGTGAAGCCCACCTCGACCTTGCGCACGTCCTCGCGCGGGGTCTGGTCGGCGAAATCGATGGGGCCGTCGGACTTGGCGAGCACTTCGATGACGCGGTCCAGCAGGACGTCGACGCCCTCGCCGGTGGCCGTGGAGATGCCGAGCACCTTGTCCTTGAACTTCTTCTTGAAGGTCTTGAGGACTTCGTCGGCGCCGGGCAGGTCGAGCTTGTTGACCACGAGGAGCTTGGTCCGGGAGGCGAGCTTGGGGCTGAAGCCCTTGAGCTCCTTCTCGATGGTCTTCACGCCGTCGAGCGGGCTCTCGTTCATGTAGCCCGCGGGGTCGACGAGGTGGATGAGCACGCGGCAGCGCTCGACGTGGCGCAGGAACTGGTCGCCCAAGCCCTTGCCCTCGTGCGCGCCCTCGATGAGCCCCGGGATGTCGGCGACGACGAAGCTGTTGTGCTTATGGTAGGCCACGCCCAGGTTGGGCGTGAGCGTCGTGAAGGGGTAGTCGGCGACCTTGGGGCGGGCGCGGGTCACGCGCGCCAGGAAGCTGGACTTGCCGGCGTTGGGGAAGCCGACCATGCCCACGTCGGCGAGCAGCTTGAGCTCGAGGTCGAGGCTGACCTTCTGGCCCGGCGCGCCCTTCTCGGCGAGGCGCGGGGCGGTGTTGAACTTGGTCTTGAACGACATGTTGCCGCGCCCGCCGCGGCCGCCCTCGGCCGCCAGCCAGCGCGCGCCGTCCTTGTGCAGGTCGGCCACGAGGACGCCGTCCTTGTAGACGACGGTGCCCACGGGCACGGGGATGACGACGTCGGCGCCCGAGTCGCCGGTCTTGTTGGAGCCCTTGCCGTGGCTGCCCGAAGCCGCCTCGACGTGCGGGCGGAAGTGCAGGTCCATCAAAGTGGTCAGGCGCGAGCGCGCCTCGAGCCACACGTCACCGCCCTTGCCCCCATCCCCGCCGTTGGGGCCGCCGAACTCGAGGAAGGCCTCGCGGCGGAAGGAAAGACAGCCGTCTCCGCCGCTGCCGGCGGTGAGGTGGACGCGGACCTTGTCGATGAAGTTCATGGGTTCAAAGCGCGAGACCCGGACTCCAGACGGGAACGTGGACGCTTCCACGTTTCCGCCCTGAGGTCCGGGTCGTCGTGCGTAGAGGTGGGGCTTACTTCTTGGCGGCGGCGGCGGGGTACACGGACGCCATCTTCTTGTCCTTATACGCCCACTCGAAGGTGACGACGCCGTCGATCTTCGCGAAGAGGGTGTCGTCCTTGCCGCGGCCGACGTTGTTGCCGGGGAGGATCTTCGTGCCGCGCTGGCGGACGAGGACCATGCCGGACTTCACCGTCTGGCCGCCGTAACGCTTGGTGCCGAGACGCTTGCCGTGGGAGTCACGGCCGTTGGAGGTGCTGCCTTGGGCTTTCGTGTGTGCCATGTCAGTTGAAGGAGATGCTCTCGATTTTGATGTCGGTCAGGTACTGCCGGTGACCCTTCGTCTTCTTGTAGGCCTTCTTGGAGCGCTTCTTGAAGACGATGATCTTGGGGCCGCGCCCCTGCTTGACGACGGTCGCGGTGACCTTGGCGGAGCGGCTGTAGGCCGGCTCGGCGCCTTCCTTCGCGTCGGGCACGGCCCAGAGGGCCGGGAAGGTCAGCTTAGCGCCCTTCTCCGCCTCGAGCTTCTCGACCTTGATGGTCTCGCCCGGAACGACCCAAAATTGACGTCCGCCCGTCTCGATGATCGCGTACATGGGAATAGAACCTCTGTGGTGGTTACTGCGGTAGACCGACATGATAGCAAATCCCCCCATTTGCGGCAATGATATAATGGGGACATGAAGTGCCCCAAATGCTCCGCGCCCGCCCCCGAGGGCGCCCTGGAATGCCCGGGCTGCGGCGTCATCTTCGCCAAGCTGGCCAAGCAGCGCGAACGGGCGGAGCTGGAGGCCAAGGCCGCCGCCGCCCTGATGGACGCGCCCCCCGCCCCGGCGGCCGTCTCCCATAAGGCGCGCTACGCCGCCATCGCCTTCGTCGCCGTCTGGATGGTCATCCTGGCCGCGGCGGTGCACCGCTCCATGGGCAAGTCGCGAGGTGGACCGGCGGCCCGTCCTCAGGTCGTCCGCATCCAGGACCCGGAGACGGGCGAGTACCGCGAGCTGCCGGTCGTCGAGGCCTCTCCGCGTCAAGCGGACCCGTCCAAGCCCGCGAAGACGCCCCCCCGTCCGAGCAGCTGGGAATCCGGCTGGATCGAGGAGAACGGGAAGAAGCGGAAGTGAGCCGTCAGAGCCGCGCGCCGGCGTCGAGGGCCGCGTAGGCCGCGGCATAATCCTCGAGCATCACGGTCCCGACCGAGACGGCCGTCCACCACGCCTTGCGCTCGGCGGAGCCGCGAGGGGCGGACACGTACTCGTCGAAGGCGCGGGCCCGGTCGCGGCGCAGCTCCAGCTCCTCGACGCGCAGGGACGCCCGCAGAGCGGACAGCTCCCGGCGCGCGGCGGCCCCGCGCAGACGGGCGCGGATGCCCGCGGCCCGCGACTCGACGCGCGTCTTCACGCGTCCCGACA
>CAZTZW010000155.1:0-6465 GCA_964618085.1 uncultured Elusimicrobia bacterium | reverse complement strand
GTGAGTCGTGATAATCAGTTGCGTATTCTTCGACACGTCTGCCAAAACCTTTTTCACCAGGTTGCTCTGCGCTTTTGGGTGCAAATGCGTTTCCGGCTCTTCGATTATAAGCGTGCTGTCGTTGCCGACTCGGGCTAAATGAATAAGCAACGTGGCTAGCTGATTCGTCCCTGAACCGTCGGACATGAGGTTGACGGTCGTTCCCAAAGAAGTGGTTTCTAAAGCGATTTCCCTGCGTTGTTTGAGGGCGGGCTTGATTTTGGTTCCTGTAACGGACTGGAGCCAGTTCGAGACCTTCTCTTCGAGCTCTTCACGCTTATACATGAATGTGTTCGCGTAGTCCCAGGGCCTCGATAGATGAGGTGGGGCATCATCAGCCAGCGACTCGACTGGTTCAAGTATTCCTCGGAATGGAGAAACATATCCGATTTCGTTAAGTCCTCTAGCTACCGCCGTCCCCCACTCAGTGACAGCTCCAGACTGCCAAGCCTCGTGCTTCTGAGCGTTATCGGTGGCTGGGGTGAATTTAAGGGCGCCGGGGACTCCGGGGACGAGCTCGACGTTAAATTCAACACTGTCAATCGACTCGCCTCCCTTTAGTTGATTTAAATTCCGTTCGATCCCCATTCCCAGTTTGAACGAAGTCACTTCGACTCGCTGCCCGATCAAAACATTGTCGCGGAAAACAAGCTCGGCCCGATAATCGGATTTCCCAATGGGACTCCGAATTTCCGTGGTCCCTTCAATTTGAAAAGTGAATTTTGAGCCGGCAAGCTTCTTATGCAAGTGCTCATTAGCATCGACGAATTTAAGATAGAGCCCTTGCTGGTTCAGCGCAGCGTTGCCAATTGACTGCTTAACCAGCAGCAGTGATTGGAAGATTGAAGACTTCCCTGATCCATTCGCTCCGATTAGGATGGTCACCCTGGGGGCGAATTGGATTTTCACCGAATTCAGGGCTTTGAAGCCGGAAATCTTAAGGAGCTTGAGCACGCTAGAACCCGGCGGTCTCGCGGACGAAGTACGGCCTCATGTCCTTGAGGTCGTAGTAGATGCGGGTCAGGATCTCGGCGAGGAGGCCGATGAGGACCATCTGGAAGCCGATGAGGAGGCAGAAGATGGAGACTTGGAAGAGGGGCTGGTCCTTCACGAAGATGCCCAGGTAGAACTTCTTATAAAGGGTGTCGAGGGCGAAGGCGACGCCGAGGAGGCCCATGCCGACGCCTCCCCCTCCGAAGAGGTAGATGGGCTTGCCGAGGAACTGGTCCATGAACTTCACGGTCATGAGGTCCAGCAGCACTTTGAAGGTTCTCGAGATGCCGTATTTCGAGACGCCGGCGGTGCGGGCGCGGTGGTTGACGGGGACTTCGGCGACGCGGGCGCCGAGGAAGCCGGCGAGGGCCGGGACGAAGCGGTGCATCTCGCCATAGAGGCGCAGGGGCTTCAGGAATTCGGCCTTGTAGAGCTTCAGGGTGCAGCCATAATCGTGGAGATGGACGCCGGTGACCTTGGAGATCATGCCGTTGGCGATCATGCTCGGCAGCTTGCGGTCGAGGAAGCGGTCCTGGCGGTCTTTGCGCCAGCCGGAGACGACGTCGAAGCCCTCGTCCATCTTGGCGAGGAGCTTGGGGATGTCGCGGGCGTCGTTCTGCATGTCGGCGTCGAGGCAGACGATGACGTCGCCGCTGGCGTGCTGGACGCCGGCGAGCATGGCGGCGGTTTGCCCCGCGTTGCGGGCGAAGCGGACGACCTTGAAGCCCTTGTACTTCTTGACCAGCTTCAGGAGCTCCTCGTAGGAGCGGTCCTTGGAGCCGTCGTCGACGAGGATGACCTCGTAGGGCTTGCCCAGGGCGTCGAGCGCGGAGGAGACCTCTTCGCCCAGGCGGGCCAGGTTCTCTTCCTCGTTATAGACCGGGATGAGGGCCGACAGATAGGGCTTAGCGCTCACGGGGGCATTCTAGCGTTTTTACGGCCCGAATCAGCGTCGAAGGGAACCTTGCGCGGGAGGGCGTGTCCCATTATCCTACCTGTATGAGAGTCCTATTCCTGCTCGCCTCCCTGTCCAGCTTCGCCGCGGCCGACCCCGTCGACCTCCGGTTCGAGGAGGCGCCCGCGCGAACGCCGACGAAGGCGGAACTGCGGCGCATCCAGGCGGAGGAGGCCCGCGAGCGCGCGCATCTCAAGAAAGAGAGCGACGCGCGGCGCGAAGAGATGGTGAAGGGAATGGCCCCCGCGATGCGGGGGCTCATCGCCTTGATGAGCAAGCGCACGGTGGAGGAGTGCGGCATATGCGGCGGCGTCTCCATCGACGCCGACGGCGTGCGATGCGTGCGGCAGGAGGGCTTCACCTCCGGCGTTTGTCCCAGTCCCGTCTGTAAAGGGTCGTATACCGTCATCAAGGGGTCCGATTACGCCGCCAAGGGCTACAAGCCCGTCGACGGAGGATTGGCCGTCGGACAGGAGACCTTGAACCTGGAGCAGGTCTCGGAAGCCATCTCTTACGCCCAGATGGCGCGCGGGGTCTTCCCTAAGCGCTCCCGGGCCAGCGCCGTCGCCTCTTGCCGCTGACGGCCCCTTGCGGGAGACTAGGTCCGGGGCTATCCTGGGGACGTGAGCGCCCCCCTCGCGTTCTTGTGGCTGCTGGCCGCCCCCGCGCACGCCGACTGCTCCAAGCTGCCGGATTGGCCCATCATCGAGCGGCCGGACAACTATTTCAACGACTGGGACGAGCTCAAGGCGATGAACGAGCGGTCCTATCACTGCGCCCAGCCGCGCCTGACCGACCATTGGGACCCCCTCCCCGGCGGCGGCGCGGCGGCGGTCAACGAGCGCGGCTCGCGGCCGAACCACGTGCGGGTGAAGCTGCGCGTGCCCCAGACCTTCATCGATTCGACCATCGCCCATATCGACGCGATGATGAAGCAGGGCAGGGCCCGCTACATCTTCTTCGCGGACCTCAACCACAACCACATGCACATCTCGAAGAAGGCCTTCCGGCGCTATGAGGCCGATTGGGACGCGGGGCGCTGGGCCGAGCTGCTCGAGGGCGTGATGGCCGACCCGGAGCTCAAGTCGGTGTATCACTCCCAGGAGCTGCTGCGCCATCCCAAGGACCCGCCGCGCGAGTTCCTCGCGCACTACGGCGCCCAGCCTTCCATCGAGCCTCTCGACATGCTGCCCTTGGAGAGCCAGCAGGCGGTGCGGGCCGACACGCAGTCGGTGTTCGGCATCGTCCTGCGCTCGCACCCGAAAGGCGCCTACGCGCTGGCCGACGGGACCCGCTTCGACATCAGCTTCCAGGACGACGGCTGGGACGCGGGCTACCGGGAGATCGGCGTGCGCGTCACCCGGCCGGCGGATCCTCCCTCCGACCAGTAGCCGCGGCGCGGCAAATCAGGGGAAGCCTTCGGTGTTCTCCTGCTCGATCGGGCGCAGCAGCGGGTGCTCCGGCTTCGGGACCGTCCTGTAGTCGGGCCAGACGCTGTAGTATTCGTGCGCGTCTTCGATGAGGACCAGCTCGGCCGAGGCGTGGGCGACGCGGTAGGGCGCGCCGCGGCTCATGTCCTGGATGCGCAGGACGGCCGTCTCCGCGACCGCGGGCGAGCCGCCGAGGTAGCGGGCCATCGCGTCGCGCAGGACGTCGAAATCGAGCATGGCGGACGGCAAGGGGTGAGACGGTGCCTGGGCCGAGCGCAGGACGTTCTCGATGACGGTCGCCACGAGCTTGAAGTCCTCCCGCCGCTCGCCAGCGACGGTGTAATGGACGCCCTCGCGAAGGTCGTAGTATTGGACGTAATCGCCTGCTTCCACGGCGAGGTAGTGCCCCGTCCCGCGCACGGACTTCACGCCGGCGTACGTGCGCGCGTCCTTGAGGCTGCCCCCGACGGGCACGGCGACCTTGTACTCGGGCTTGCCGTCGGGGTGGAGGCGGCTGAAGATGCGGCAGCCCTTGGCCGCGGCGGAGAGGCCGGCGCCGGCGGCCTCGTCGGCCTTCCAGTCCTCGCCGGCGACCGCGGGGAGCGGGGCCGCCAGCAGGAGCACCAGCGCGACGCTCGTGAGCGTCAGGCTCCGGCGGCTCATCGCTTCTCCTGGCCCTCGGGGCGGAAAGTGCCGCCCTCGACGTGCCCGAACTCGGGCCAGACGTAGTAGATGACGTCGCGGGCGTCGACCGTGACGTCCCGGGCGTCGGCGTGCAGGATGGCGTAATCCCCCCCGTTGGCCTTCGCCTGGATGCGGGAGACCGCGGTCTCCGCCTGCTGGGCGGTCCCGTTCAAGTAGTAGCGCAGCGCGTCGCGCAAGACGAGGAAGTCGCGCATCATGACGAAGCCCCCGGACGGGATGGCGGTCGAACAGAGGGCGCCGCGGCGCAGCGCCGCCACCTCCAGGAAGTCCTCGCTCTCTTTGAGTCCGTTGCCCGCGAGGAAGACCTGCGCGCGCCGGAGCAGGTCGTAGTAGCGGATCGTGCCGTCCGCATCGACGACGAGGTAGCGTCCCACGCCGCGCACGTCCTTCACGCCGGTATACGTCCGTGAGAAGCCGTCGGGCGCCGTGACCTTGTACTGCCGCGAGCCGTCATCGCCCGCGCGGCTGTAGATGCGGAACTGTCCCGTCTCTTCCGAGAGGCTGTCGGTGCCCGCGTCCACGTTCCAGGCCGCCATGCCATCGGCGGCGCGGCCGGCTCGCGAGCCGACGCCCGCCGAGGCCGTCGTCGCCAGCATCATCAGCACCGCGATCTTCTCGAGTCTCATGGCATCCTCCTCCTTTGCGCCTGCCATGAGGGTAGCGGGCGCGATGGGGCGCCGCGAGGGTCGTATGCTCCAGCAAGGGGTTTGCGCAGGAGGGGCCGGCATGCGCAAGAGGGGTGCGCTGGGCAAAAAAGAAGGCCGGCGCCCCTTGCGGAGCGCCGGCCTTGTGCAGGCTAGGTGCCTGTCCCCTAACCTATGCGGCGACGGGAGCGCCCATGTTCTTGACGATGGCCTGGCCGAACTCGGAGCACTTGAGCTTGGTCGCGCCGGTCATCTGCCGCTCGAAGTCGTAGGTGACGGTCTTGGCGGCGATGGTCGCCTCCAGGCCCTTCACGATGAGGTCCGCGGCCTCCTTCCAGCCCAGGTGCTCGAGCATCATGACGCCCGAGAGGATGAGCGAGCCGGGGTTCACCATGTCCTTGTTGGTGTACTTGGGCGCGGTGCCGTGGGTGGCCTCGAAGATGGCCACGCCGTCGCCGATGTTGGCGCCGGGCCCGATGCCCAGGCCGCCGACCTGCGCGACCGCGGCGTCGGAGAGGTAGTCGCCGTTGAGGTTGGGCGTCGCGATGACGCTGTACTCGTCGGGGCGCAGCAGGAACTGCTGGAAGGTCTGGTCGGCGATGCGGTCCTTGATGAGGACCTTGCCCGCCGGCATCTTGCCGTCGAGCTTGTCCCAGAGCTCCGCCTCGGTGACGACCTGGTCGCGGAACTCCTGCGTGGCGACCTCGTAGCCCCAGTCGCGGAACGCGCCTTCGGTGAACTTCTGGATGTTGCCCTTGTGGACGAGGGTGACGGAGGGCTTCTTGTGGTCGATGGCGTAGCGGATGGCCATGCGCACGAGGCGCTTGGAGCCGGTGACCGAGATGGGCTTGATGCCGATGCCCGAGTCGGGGAAGGGGATCTTCGCGCCCATCTCCTTGGTCAGGAAGTCGTAGACCTTCTTCTGCTCCGGGGTGCCGTTCTGGTACTCGATGCCGGCGTAGATGTCCTCGGTGTTCTCGCGGAAGATGACGATGTCGAACTTATGCGGCTCCTTGACGGGGCACGGGACGCCCTTGAACCAGCGCACGGGGCGCACGCAGGCGTAGAGGTCGAGTTTCTGGCGAAGACCGACGTTCACCGAGCGGAAGCGCGGGGTGATCCATTCGGACTTGCACTTGGGGCAGGTCGCGGGCCGGTCCATCAGCTCGGCGGCGCAGTCGAGGCAGACGAACTTGAAGGAGCCGGCGGGCGTGGTCAGCGGGCCCTTGAGGCCGACGCGGTACTCCTTGAAGGCGTCGAGCGTCTCCTGAGGGAGGACGGTGTCCTTGTCGTAGTTCTTGAGAGCGGTGAGGCCCGCGAAGACCTCCATCCAGGCGATCTTGCGCTTGCCCTTGTAGGCGCGCTCGACGGCGCCGTCGAGGACGATCTGGGTGGCGCGCCACAGGTCGGGGCCGGTGCCGTCGCCGGGGAAATAGGGGATGATGGGGTTGTCGGGCACGCTCAGCTTGCCGTTGGAAAAGCCGATCTTGGAGCCTGCGGGGACCTTGTACTTGGGCATATCTCTCTCCTATTGGACGTCTGCCCTCATACTAGAAAATATGAAGGGAATGCGACAGTTAACCAGGGGGACAGACTCCCCAGTTAACTTTTCGCGGAGTTAACTGGGGAGTCTGTCCCCCTGGTTAACTCTTGGGGCGGAGGACGCGCAGGCCGGGGCCGGAGAGGAGGAGGACGGAGG
>CAZTZW010000154.1:0-6507 GCA_964618085.1 uncultured Elusimicrobia bacterium | reverse complement strand
GATGGTGATGGACCTCTCCTTCAGCCTCAACGTGCTCAACTCCGCCGACGCGGCGCTGGGCCGTATGCTGGCCTTGGTGGATAAGAAGTTCGCGGCCATCGAGGAGCGGCGGCGCACGGGCGCGGCCGCGGACGAGGAGGCGCGTCGCCAGGGAGGCCGCAGCGACGAGTGGCGCCGCGAGGCCGAGGCCTCCGCGGCCTCCGACCGCAAGCAGGCCGCCGACTTCGCCTCTCTCTCCTCGCGCGCGGGGATGCTGGCGTCCTCCGTGGAGCGCTTCCGATCCCAGGTCCCCTCCTTGATATCCGCGATGGACGCGCGCGACCGCGCGCGCAGCCCCGACGCTCCGGCCGAGTACGCGCGCCGTCTGGCCCTGCTGCCGGTCCTGGCCGAGCGCCTGCGCAACGGGTCCGGCGGGGGCGGCGTCTCCGCCCTGTCGCGCCCTTGGCTCGAGGCCCGCGTGCGGGAGATCACGGGCTACCGGACCAAGCTCGCGGACGCGGACCGCCAACTGGCCGGCGCGCCGCTCGAGTTCGCGGGCGTCCTTGTCGTGGCCGTCCCGGGAGTGCCCGAGACCTCCTTGCGCAACCCGGACGTCGCGACCGTGCGCGCCATGCTGGCGACGCGGAAGACCCATTGGATCGGCATGGGCGACGAGCACCGCGGCTACCGCGACGACGCGGCCCGCTCGCTCGACGCGTCGTGGCCCCGCCGCGTCACCGACGATTTCGGCGACTCCGTCCCCGAGTCGCACGCGGCCTGGCGCGCGGAGGAGCGGGCCAAGGCCGCGCGCCTGGACGCCGCGGCGGCGCCGCTGGCCGAGGAGGCGGACGGCTACTCCGCCCGCTTCGAGGCGCTGGTCCCGGGGGCGGCTCTCCCGAGGCTCTCCGGCCGCTCGGCCGACGACCACAAGACCTTGCTCGTGGACCTCCTCGACCGCCTGGAGGCCGCGCGCCTGCCAGACGGCGACGCGGGCTTCGAGGCGCGCGCGCTGCGCATCGACATCTCGCGGGACGTCTCCTTCCTGGGCGACCTGACGGCCGAGCGCCTGAAGGCCAAGGGGACGGTCTCGGCTCTGGACAAGCCCGTGGACGTCCTCTTCCCCGAGGCCCGCGCGCGCTTCACGGAGTCGGCGGCGGCGATGGACGCGGTCGTGGCCGACGTCGCCGCCGACGGGGCGTACTTGGACGCGGGCCTGCCCCCCTCCGCCGCCCAGGGGCTCATCGACCGCAAGCGCGCTTTGGTGACCCGGACCTTGGCGCCCATGCTCGAACGCCTCCAAGGCTTCCTGGAGCAGACCTTGCTCCCGTTCGTGGACCAGCGCGCCGCGGAGAGCGGCCCCGATTACGACGGCGACGGGTACGCCAAGCTCTATAAAGAGAAGGCGAAGCTCTACACCCGCATCAAGGCGGGCCTCCACGAGACCTTACCGTGGGCCCTGGCCACCAACGGCGCGGCGGCGGGCGACCGCGCCGGAGCGGCGGCCGGCATCGAGAGCGTGCGCAAGACCTACCGGGAGTATAAAGGAACGGTCGTCGACTATCTCGACCAGATGCGCCGCCGCAAGGACCCGAACAACGCCGAGACCGAGGAACTGTATGGCGAGACCGTGCCCTACTCGCTGGCCAAGCGCGCCCGCGTCTACCGTGAGGAGCGGACGAGCCGGGCCGCGCGCCTCAACGCCCTGGCGGACGAGCTGGCCTCCATCCTGGGCCGCATCGACGGGCTCACGTCGAACCGCCACCGTCTGGCCGACCGCTTCAAGTTCCCGACGGGACTGGGCGACGCCTCCGGTCCCGTGCTCACGGCGCTGGCCGACCGCCGCGTCCTCCAGGACCTGGCGGCCGCGCTCAAGGTCATCGGCGACGAGGCCGCGGCCGCCGGCGGCGGCGAGATCTCGGTCGGCGGCGGCGACACGGGCATCCCCACCGGCACCCAGCCGCCGCTGGACGTCTCCCCCTCCCAGAAGACGGCCTTGCTCGTCGTCGAGGCGGTCAAGCGCCTGGTCCCCTCCACGGCCACGGGCGCGGCCGGCGCGCCGGCCTCCGGCACGTCCTACGCGGAGTGCCTGGCCCGCTTCCTCTTCGCCGACGCATTGGTCGCGAGCTCGGAGACCTATCTGGCCGAGCGCATCCCGGTGTTCGAAGCCTTCCTGCGCCGCGCCGACGCCGCCCTCGAGACCGCGCTGGCCGACGCCGACCTCGACGCGGCCTGGGTCGCGGGCGACCTCTCCGGCGGCGAGGCCGTCCTGGCCCGCAAGGCGTCCTTGCTCGGGCGCCTGCGCGACATCGCGCGCGAGGGCGCGGACCTGTTCGGTCAGAAGGCGCGCTGGAGCGAGGAAGGCACGGGCACGGTCGACCGCGTGAAGACCTACTACGACACCCTCTCCGAGGTGTACCGCTCCAGCGGCGAAGCGCTCGACGCCGAGGAGCGCGCGGCGCGCGAGATGCGCGACGCGCTGCTCAAGTCGCGGCAGAACATCCAGGACCAGAAGCGCACGGTCACGGGCTGGCTCAACCAGCTCAACGACCCGCGCGAGAGCGCGCTGGCGCGCGTGGCGCAGAACATGTCGGCCATCCAGGACAAGACCAAGGCCGTGCTCGAGGCCAACATCGACGCCAGACGCGCCGAGCGGCAGCGAGGCGCGGCCGTCGACGCCGTTGAGAAAGCGCTCAGGGACCTGGCCTTGGAACGTGAGAAGTTGACGGCCCTCTTGGAGCAGGTCGGCGACTCCGGCCGCCTGTCCCCGGAGCTGGCCGTGCGCGCCGTCAGCGTCGGCCGCCGCTCCCCCGCCTGGCTCGCGGCGACGCCGCGCGGGCCGCAGACCTTGGTCATCCCCAAGGGCCAGCTCTCTTCCTTCTTGTCCCAGTTATTCTCCTCGTTCGCGCCGGAGACCTCGGCGCGAGACCTGACCGAGCTGCGCGAGACCATCTTGAAGGACCCCGCGTCTCTCTCGCGGCTGCTCCCGGGCACCGGCTTCGCCGAGTTCGGCGAGGGCACGGGCGGCTTCTACCTCGTCTATCAGACCGAGTTCTCCACTCCCGGCGGCCTGGAGAGCTCTCAGCAGGTGACGCTCGGCAACGTGCTCAAGCTGTGGGGCCAGAACGTCAGCGTCATCGGCCATCGCTTCGCGAGCCCCCCTTCCCCGGGCAACGCGCCCTTCGGCGACCAGGGCGTGACCGTGCGCGTGGAGTCGCTCGACTCCGACCGCATGGTCAACTACCTCGACGTCACGTTCCATAAGCTCATCCAGGACATCCCCACCGACCTGGGCGTCGTCGGGCAGGCGCAGGAAGCGCGCATGATGGTCTTCGACGACTTCGCGCTGATGGTCGCCGACGGCAAGGTCTACTTCGGCGCGGCCGGCTTCGCCGACGTCGCCGCCGCGAACGCCGGGGCCAACCCCCAGTACTACGGGGCCAACCTCAAGGCGCGCGTGAAGTTCACCGAGGTGCTCTCCCTCAACGCGGAGCAGACCTTGCTGCTCGCCCGGGACCCGCGTAAGTTCCTCCAGACCATCAACCTCGACTTCACCAAGCTCGACCCCAGCCTCGACGAGACCTTCGTCGTCTCGGCCGAGGGCGAGGACAAGCGCTACGCGCGCACGCGCGTCGGCGCGGGCGTCGACCTGGGCAAGCTCCTGGGTCAGAAGGACTCCTTCACCATGGACGTGTACTACTCGCGCGTCGCCGGAACCGACGACGTGAACCAGAACGCGGTGGGCGCCACCATCCTCAAGGGCTTCTCCTTCGACGTCGCGGGTCATCCCGCCCAGCTCGGCCTGCAGGGCGGCTACGAGCTGGGCGAGCGCTACGACAGCGTGGTGGGCCGCGCCACCTTCGCGCTCCCGGACATGGGCCTGGCCCTCTCGGCCCAGGGCAAGGTGCTGGGCACGGCCTCCGCCTACTACGCCGAGCTGCGCAAGAAGCTGGGCGACAATTCCTCCGCGGCCTTGTCCTATGGCTCGCGCTACATCGGCCTCAACGACCGCCTGACCATGTCCTTCGAGTCCTCCTACACCTTGGGCGAGCTGTGGCGCGCGGCCGCGGGCGACGCCGCGCAGGACCTGACCGGCGGACGCGCCTTGGCCGTCTTCGAGCGCGACCTGGACGGCTTCTTCACGCGCGACGACCCCGCCAACCCCGCCTTGGCCGAGCTCAAGCGCGTCTTCGACTCCGACATCGGCCGCAAGCTCGTCGCGCTCGAGATCGGCCGCCTCTCCCGCGAGGTGGGCGCGCTGGTGAAGGCCGGCGCCTTCCTCGACAACGTGCGCACGGGCGCCATGGTCGGCTTCGTCTCCGGCCCCGTGGGTCCGGGCACGGCCGAGCGCGCCACCGGCGGCGGCTTCCGGGCGGGCACGCGCACCGACATCACCCTCACCAAGTCGCAGCGGGCCTTGGTCGAGAACCGCTCGACCGCCTTGCTCGAACTGGGTCTCGACCTCCAGGAGCGCCTGCTCGAGCTGGCGCGCGCCTGGCAGGCCTCGCTCGCGGCCGTGGCCTCGGCGCGTTGGCGCCGCCAGATCGCCTTGTACGTGGCGGCCCACGCTCAGGACCCGGTGCTCGCCGCCGCGGCGCGCGCCGATGCGGCGACGGCCGCGGGCCTGGAGCGCCAAGCCCTCCTGCGCTACAACGCCCTGACCGGCCGCGGCCCCGACGAGCGTCCCCCCTTCGACGGCCTCAACCCGCAGGACCTCGACCGCCTGCTGGCCATGGTCGCGGCCTCGCTGGCGAGCCCCGGGCGCCTGGGCGACCTGCTCGCGCGCGCACGCACGCGCCTTGATATACCCGAGGAGTCCTTCCACGTCCTCGACTGGGTGCCCTGGATCGAGCGCCTGACCTTCAGCGTCGGCGCGCAGATGCCCGACCTGCTGTCGAGCCAGGCGCTGGGGATGTCGGTCACCGTCCGCCTCCCCATCTACGACCCGACCAGCGGTCATACCGCGGCCGCCCTCCAGCTCACCGACCGCGCCGTGCTGGCGTCGATGTCCGCGCGCCTGGCGCGCACCCGCCTGAGGGCGCGCGGCGAGGCGCTCAACGCGGCGGCGTGGGACCGCCAGACCTGGTCCTTGGCCGAGCGGGCGCCGGGCGCGGCCAAGGACGTGGCCGACGCCCTGCGCGCCTTCCGCAACGCCCTCACCCAGCCCTCCGAGCTGCGCGAGACGGTGCGGACGTGGTCCGGCGTCGTGGGCGACCTGCTCGACGCGCGCGTCGCCGGGTCTCTCCAGGCCGCGTGGGCCCTCCTCGACAACGCGGCCGCGCACGTCGCGGACCAGCGCCAGGACCCGGGCGTGCCGCAGACCTGGGGCCAGGCCTTCGACGCGGCGGTGACGCGCTCGCCGGACTGGGAGGCGCTGGCCCTGCGCTCGGCGGCGGCCCGCCAGCTGCTCGAGGCGGCCGACCGGCGCGTGCGCAAGGTGGACGTCGATCTGAGCGTGGGCGGCAACCTCACCGCGCTGGGCGTGGCGCTCATCCCGACCTTCGGGCTCACGGGCCTGGGCGCCTGGCCGATGGTGTCGGTGGAGCTGGCGCCCGCGGAGCTGCGCGACCTGGAGGTGGCGCGGCGCGGGGCCGAGCAGCAACTGTACACGCGCTGGCAGGACAAGGTCGCGGCCGACGCGGCGGCCTCTCTGACGCGGGCCGCGGGCGAGGCGGCCTTCGACGCCCGCGCCATGGAGCTGTGCGCCGAGGCGGCGTCCGCCGCGCCCGCCGCGCTGTGTTCCTCGTTGCTGGCGCGCCGGCGGGACAGCGAGGCGGCCGCCAACCACCTCTTGGGCCGTCCGCTCGACGCGGCCTGGCTCACGGCCGACCCCGACGCCGCGCTGGGCGCTTTGGCGGACCGTCTCTCCAAGTCCGACCCGGTCGCGGCCGCCCGCGACGTGCTGGCCTCTCGCGTCGTCGTGGCGCGCGCGGTGGAGCAGGCCGTGGACTCCGGGCTGCGCCAGGAGCGCCTGCGCCTGGAGCCCGTGTCCCTCGTGGGGCGCTCTCTCGGGCGGCTGCTGTCGGCGCTGACGGGCGAAGGCGCCCCCTCCCCCGAGCTCATGGCGGCCGCGCGCGAGCGCGTCATCGACGCCGAGCGGGCTCTGGAAGCTTTCGAGGCGAACCTGCCCGCCGCGCGCGCGCGCCTGAGCGCCGAGCTCGCGACGGCCCGCTCCCGGCGCGCCGCCCTCGAGGGCAAGACCGACCTCCCCTCCCGCCTGGCGGCCCTCGAGCTGGACCGCGCCATCTTCCGCCTGCGCGCGGGCCTGCTGTCCTTGGGCGGCGAGGCCGCGCCGCCGGCCCGAGGCGGGGTCCCGGAGACGTGGCGCGCTTTGCAGGAGCGCCTGCGCGCCGCCGCCTTGCTGGCGGAGCAGGGACCGTCGGACTCCGGCGACGCCGGCGCCTTCGGCTCGACGCCGCTGCTCGAGGCCTCGGGCACGGCGCGCTGGTACCGCTCCATCGCGACCCTGTCGGGCGACCCCGTCGGCCGGTCTTTCGTCGAGAGCTGGGTCGAAGTGCGCCTGCGCTCCCC
>CAZTZW010000153.1:0-6517 GCA_964618085.1 uncultured Elusimicrobia bacterium | reverse complement strand
TCGGCCCGGCCGACGTCTCGGCGTCGAACGTGACGGTCCCGGTCACGCGGTAGCGCCCGGGGACGGCCGGCGTGAAGTCCCCCTCCGGCCGGTAGAAGTAGCCGACGGGGTTGGCCCGCCCCGCGACGCGGCGGCGCGAGCCGTCGGGTCCTTCGATGACGGCCTCCACCGCGGCCGGCAGCGGCGGAGCGACGGCGGCGCTGAACGAGAACACGTCGCCGGTCTCGAGGACGCTGCCCGGCCTCATCGCCAAGGGGACCGCGAAGCCCTCGATCTCCTCGCCGTCGAGCGTCATGATGGGGCCGCCGCCGGGCCCGCCGTTGAGGCCTTGGAACGGCGGCATCACCCGCGTGCCGCGCGCGTCCGCGCTCGACGTGTGCACCCAGAGCGCCCCGTAGAGCCCATAGCGGGCCGGCGCGGCGCCGTCGCGCCAGACCGCGCCGCCGTAGAGGAACTTGACGTCGTTGGGCAGGTCGCCGGCCACGCCGATGCCGGCCTGCATGGAGAAAGGCTCGTCGAAGAGCCAGTAGCCGTGCTTATGGACGCCCTGGTCGTCGCTGACGACCTCCCGCGCTCGCTCGCCGGGGCGCTCGGCCCCGGCGTAGTAGTAGCCCCGCACGGTGATGCCGCGCGGGTCGGACGTCGGGGGCAGGCTCCCCGTCGAGATGAGGAGGAGGGGCAGCTCTCCGGTGCGCCGACGCACGTCCAGCCCGCTGTCGAGCTGGTACAGGCGCCGGGAGCGGTCGTCGTCGTCCCCCAGCAAGGCGCGCAGGCGCTCGTCGACGCGGGCGTCGCGGTCCTGCACGGTCACGGCCGGCATGAGGCAGTCGTCGCCGCTCTGCCAGACGACGTCGCCGCTCGCGTACGGGAACCTCATGTGCCCGGAATCGCGCCCGCGCGGCGAATCGAACCACAGGCCGGCGCCCGGGTTGAGGTCCATGCGCCCGCGCTGGCCGCGCGCCAGCAAGGCCGTGTCCGTGGAAGCGACGACCTGCCCCCAGCGCGAGGAGCCCATCCATAACGCGCCGTCGGCGTCGACGTAGCGCGCCGTCGACTCGACGAGGAACTCGCCGGCCTCCCCGAGCACGATGGGCCGGGTCGCCGCGAAGACGCCGTAGGCGTTCGCGCGTCCGGACGCCGTCCGGCGCCACGCGCGGCTCGGCATCGAGCCGGGGTAGTGCCGGACGCTGACCTCGACGTCGGCGGGCACGGCCGGCAGGACGGTCAGTCCCGGGTTGAACGCGTCGCCCGCGCGCAGCGGCGTCATCGGCAAGGTCGCGGGCTCCAGGTCCAGGCGCTCGGCCACGTGCACGACGTAGCGGCCCCCCCCGGCGTAGACGCCGCCGTGGACGTCCGCGACCTCGCCCGCGAGCTCGATCTCGTAGCGTCCGTGGCGCGGGAAGACGTAGTCGAACGCCTCCGACCCGGTCGTCAGCTGGAAGACGTCGGCGAGCGAGCCTCCTCCGTTGTCGAGGACCTGACCGTGCGAGGTGGCCGGGGCGCGGCTGCGCGCCGCGGTGAACGGGGCCGGCCCTAAAGTGTCGACGACGCCGTCCGGGCGGCGGACCCGGACCGTCAAGGAGCCCGACGGGAAACGGAAGGCGAACGGCGGAGGGTTGGGCACGTGCCGGTCGCCCTGCGCCACCATGGGCAGGTAGGGCTCGAGGCGGTAGACCGCCGCCGCCCCGCCGGGGCGCACGGTGCGCGGGATGACGTAGTCGCGCGACTGGGTGACGCCCTGGCCGCCCAGCTCGAAGTCGCCCCGGTCCTCCTCGGCGACCGCGCCCCGGCTGCCGTCGGCGCCGGGGACGTCGGTGAGCAAGGTCCAGACCAGCCGCGGCGGGCGCGGAGCGCCCACCTTGAACGGCGGCAGAGCCGTCAGGCCGTTCGTCAGAGTCGTCTGGCGGCAGCCGCGGAGCATGCCCGGCGCGGGCCGGGAGCCCTCGGCGCGCAGCCGCAGACGGACGCCGTAGATGCCCGGCCGCAGCCCTCGCGGCAGCGGCAAAGTCCAACGCACCGGGGCGCGCAGCCCGCCGGCGCCGTCGGCGGCGAGCGGCCCGCTGCGCAGGCCGGGCCAGCGGAAGCGGGACTGACCGCGGGTCTGCACCGGCAGACCCGTGGGGGTGAGGATGTTGGAGAAATAGAAGCCCGCGCCCGCGCGCGCGCGGCCCGCTCCGTCGAAATGCAGGGCGAGGTCCGCGTCCGCCTCGACGCGGCGGCCGGTCATGGCGAGAACAGCCGACGAGGAGAGGCGCAGCGAGACGGTCCCCTCGATGACCATCTCCCCGCCGGGCGCCGGCCTACCGGTCTGCCGGCCCCGGAGATGGAAATCGGCGCTCCCGTGCTCCGTGACCCCGCTCGCGTCGAACGGCGTCCCGGCGCCCGGCGCCGCGGGTGGAGCCGGCACGCGCAGCCATACCCCGGGCGCGGCGTTGGCGTAGGTCATGTTCACGTCCGAGCCGGCGTGCTCGAACGGCCGATGGATCCACCGGGCCCCGTCGCCCCTGCCCGTCGGATCGTGCTTCACCACGACCCAGGCGCCGGGGGGCGCGGCCACGCTCGCTTCGAACGAGCCGTCTTCGCCGGCCTCCGTGAGCGCGGCCGTTCCCGTGTCAGCGCAGAGCACGAGGACCGGAGAACCGCCGTCGACGGCTCCTGGCCGGCCGACGACCGACGTCGTCCCGTCGTCTCGCGCCGTCAGCGCGACGCGTGCGGCGTCGGGGAACGCCGCCGCTTGCGGCCACAGGTCGCCCACGGGCGCGGCGGCCGCGACAGCCGCGAGAAGGAGGGCCGGCGGCAGCGCGGCGTAGGCCGGCCTCACTTCCCGACCTCGTAGACCTCGTAGACGGGCACGCCCAATCCGTCGCTGAAGCGCTGCATCAGCCGCGGGGACTTGCCTGAGCGACGCGCGAACTCGACGAAGGACGGCGTGCCCATATGGGCGCCGCTGGCGACGATGAAATGGCGGGGAGCCTGGACGGTCGTCTCCGCGAGGCGCGCGCGCAGCCGCTCCGGTTCCTGGGGCGAGGCGCGGTCGATGCCCCAGTGCCAATACGAGCGGTCGACGAGCACTTCGCCGCCGCTGAGATAGGCGAGAGTGCTCGCCACTGCGCCGTTGCTGATGACGTACGGCCTGCGGATGCCCCTCTCCAGCAGCCAGCGCGTCAGGTCGTGTATGGTGCGCGACGACTCCATGCCGGCGCCTCCGGTCAGCGAGACGTGCCCGCGGATCCAGGCGAGATGCCGGACGTTCGCCGCCGTGACGACGGCGCCCACGGCGAAGAGCGCGGCCCACGCCGCCGCGCGATGCCGCCGCCGGGCGAGCAGCGGCAGCCCCGCGATGGCGATGTAGATCAACGGCAGGGCGGGATAGAGATGGTTCGCGCACAGGTTCGTGGGCGAGAGCACGGTGAGCGGGAAGTAGAAGGCGATGAGGAGCAGCGCCAGTTCCGCGCCGGCGACGGGCTGGCTCGAACCGCGCCGCCGCAGCAAGGCGTGGAGCGAGTGGACGAGCACCGCCGCCAGAGCGAGCAGGGGCATCTGCCATACCAGGACCGGGGGACGCGAGGAACCGAGGAGGGTCGCCGTCGGGAACCCGTTGTTGAGCACCTCGATGAGGCCGTCGAGCCTCAAACCCAGCGTGCGGCCCAGGCCCAGCGCCGCGCTCGGCGGCGGCTCCGTCCGGCCGCCCAGGCCGAGCCGCTCCGCGAAGAACGTCACCGTGTTCCACCCGTCGAGCATGTTGCCGATGAGCGCCGGCGCCCCCCAGATGAGGAACGCGCCGGCGCACAGGAACGCCAAGGCGGGACGGCCCTCGCGGGTACGCGCCCAAGCCGCGGCCACGGCCTGCCGCCGTACCACCGCGCACCCGGCGCAGGCCACGATCATGGCGATGAACCAGGTCCGGGTGAACAGGCCGAGCCCGAGCAGCGCGCAGGCGGTCAGAAGCGCGGCTGCGTCGTCCTCCTCGAGCCACTTCAGCAGACGCTCCAAGGCGAACAGCCCCATGCAGATGACCGAGGTCCCGCACAGGATGCCGAAACGGGCGCCGAGGATGGAGTCCACGGAAGACGCCCACAACAGGCAGGCGAAGAAAGCGGAGAGGCGTTCCTGATAAAGACGCCGCGCCAGCGCGTAGACCCCCGCGGCCGCCAAGACGCCGAAGAACGCCGAGCGCGCGAAGGCGGCCATGGTGGTGTTCTTCCAGACGAACAGGAACGGCAGCGAGAGGTATATCTCGTAGGGCCCATGGTAGCGGTGCACCATGTACGGGATCTTGAAGCCCATCGACTCGCGCCACACCGCGTTGGCCAACAGGTCCGCGTTCTGCGTCAGGAAGCCCCAGGCCGGCGCCAGGAACTCCGCGTCGTCGGGGTGCAGGCTGTCGTGGCCGGACCAGCCGCGGAGCATCAGGACGAGGAAGACGCCCGCCCCCAGCGAGGGCAGGACGACGTCCCAGAGGCTGAGCTTCAGCCGCGTCGGACTAGAGGCGTTCATGGGTCCCCGCTAGAGCCTGGAAGTAGGGGTCGCCGCGCAGGCGCGCGTCCAAGCGGAGCGCCTGCTCCAGCAGCCCGCTCGCGCCGCCGGGCGCCGGGTGCTCGCGCCGCGTGAAGGCCGTCTGGATCAGCGCGTGCCCGCGCAAAGTCGTGTCCGCCGAGCGCGCGACCTGCTCCAGGAGCCGGAGGGCGTCCGCCTCGCGGCCGCGCCGCCTCAGCGCCACGGCGGCGTGCAGGAACCCGTAGAGCCGCGTGCTCTCGGCGGCCTCGTCCGTCACGCGGTTCGTGGTCAGGACGACGCGCCGGACGTCCGAGACGGCCGGGTCGGAGAGCGCCGCCAGCGCTCCATCGACGTCGCGCGACAGGGCCTGGTCGAAATAGCTCACGCATATCTCGGAGAACGCCGGCTCGCCGTACACCGAGCCGCCGAGGGCCGCGATGAAGCCCGCCCGGACCAAGGCGAGCGCCGCGTCCTCGGGCCTCTCCCGGGGCGTCAGCGCGCGCGCGATGCCCTCGCGCGCCGGCAGGAGCAGGTCCCAGCGCCAGCGGCCGGGGAGGACGGAGCTCTTCTCCATCGCCCGCAGGACGTTCTCCGCGATCAGCGCGTAGCGCGCGGGACGGGGATGGCAGTTGTCCAGGAACTCCCGGTAGTCGGGGATGCCGTCGGGCGAGGCCGCCGCGAAGGCCGCCTCGACGTCCGCCACGACGTAGCCCCACGACGCCGCCTTGGAGCGGAGGAAGCCGTTGATCGGGGAGGGCGCGCGGCCGTTGGTGTCCAGGTCGCGCGCGGCCTCGAAGCGGGCTCGAGCGTCCGCCCGCCGGCCCGCGGCGCGCGCGATGAGACCGCGATAATAATGGAAGAGGGGCTCGGCGGGGTACGCCTCCGACAAGCGCGCGAACCCCCGCTCGGCCGCGTCGAGACGGCCCGACTCGTAGGCGAGCAGCGCCTCGCCGTACAGCCGCTGGCGCCGCTCGTCGCCGAGCCCCGAGGCGAGCCCGCGCGGCGGGATGAGCAGGTTGGCCGCGGCCGTGCAGGCGACGAGCGGCACGCCGCGCTCCCGGCTGAGGCCCGCGATGGCCCCGAGAGCTTCCTCGTAGTCGCGCTCGGGCTCGAAACGCGGAGCGGACGCGGGCGCGCCCAGGACGCGCCGCAGCGCCAGGGCCGAGGACCTCAGCAGCGCGGAGCGGTCCGCCCAACGCGCCGCGGTGAAAGCGGCGGCGCTGACGCGCGGGATCTGGTGCTGGTAGTTATGGCCCATATAAAGGACCACCAGGTCCGGCTCGTAGTCCATGATCTCGCGATGGACGCGCGCGACCTCGCGGGGGTTGATGAAGCCCTGCCCGGCGTTGATGACCTCGACGCGCCGGTCCGGGCGCGCCTTCTCGAGATAGGCCTGCAGGAAGCGGGTGAAGTCCCCGAGCGCCACGGTCGATTCCCCCACGCAGATGACGCGGTAGACGCCCTCGGGCTTGCGGCGCTGGAAACGGGTCTCCTTCCAGACGTGGGTGCGCCGCGCCGGGACCATCTCGCCGTTCCCCTCCGGCCGGAAGAACGGGCTCTCGAGGTCGGAGATGAAGTTCAGGAACAGGGGCGAATGGCTCGGCACCAAAGAGGGCGGCGCGGCCAGCAGACGGCACGCCGCCTCCGCGGCGGCCAGCAGGCCGATAGCGACGGCCGCGACGACCACCGCGGCCGGCGCCCGACGTCGTCTCGCGCGGGGCGTGGCCATCGCATCAGGCTATCATTTTTGCCTAGGACCCTTGGCCCAACGGACCCTAGTGCGATTGCCGGGCCCACCCTGGGACCTTTACCTGACCGGCGCTCGGATAGCGCGTGATACCATCAGACACCACGATGAAGACACCGATGAAGTCCGCGCTATCCGCGCTGCTCTCGTTCGTCGTCGTCGCCGCTCCCTGGCCCGCCTTCGCGCACGTCGCGCCGACCGCGCGGGTCGCCTCCGTCCCGCGCGCCGCCTCCTTCGCGCCGGTCCCGGCGCTCCTGCCCTCCGCGGCCCTCA
>CAZTZW010000152.1:0-6551 GCA_964618085.1 uncultured Elusimicrobia bacterium | reverse complement strand
AGACCAAGGCGGCGGGCGCCGACATCACGGACTGGGCGATGAGGTGGCCGGCGATGTCGGGGAACTGGGAGTGGAGCATGCCCACGTAGGCCGCGAGCACGCCGCCCGCGGTGTTGGCGAAGCCGCCGACCATGACCGCCATGAGCTCGGACTGGGTCATGTCCGCGACGTAGGGCTTGACCACCAGGGGAGCCTCGGTCTGGCCGACGAAGATGTTGGCGGCGGTGGACAGCGTCTCCGCGCCGGAGCACTTCATGGTCTTGTGCATGACCACGGCGAAGGCGTTGACGACGACCTGCATCAGGCCGATGTGATAGGCCACGGTCATCAGCGAGGCGAAGAAGATGATGGTGGGCAGGACGTTGAAGGCGAAGTTGATCATCGGCGCCTCGATGGAGCCGGTGACGAAGGAGCCGAAGAGGAACTTGGTGCCCTCGCCGGTGAAGCCCAGCAAGGTCAGCGTCCCCGCGTTGAGCTTCTGGAAGAACCAGAGGCCGGGCTCGGTCTTGAGGATGGCGAGGCCGAAGGCGAACTGCAGGCCCATGCCCCAGGCGACGAGGCGCCAGTTGATCTTCTTGCGGTCGGTGGAGATGGCCCAGCACAGGCCCACGAGCGCGAAGAGGCCGACGAAGGACATGGCCCGGTCGAGCGGCGTGGTCGGCGCGGAGGCGGCGCGGCGGGCCTCCATGGCCTCGGCGGCCGTCGGGGCGGCGGCGGCCGCGGGCTTCTCGGCGGGGGCCGCCGCGGTGAAGGCGGCGGTGGTGAGGGCACCGAACAGGCCGCAGAAGAGGAAGCCGAGCCAGACGCGGCCGAGGCGGCGCATAGAGGGGGGAAGGGTCATGGAGCGATTGTATCACAGCCCCGTCATATTTGTATTATCACGCCCGATGGACGCCCGCGCCTCCTCGCGCAACGTCGCCGCCGCCATCCTCCTCGCGGCCCTCGGCTACTTCGTCGACATCTACGACCTCATCCTCTTCAGCATCGTGCGGGTCCCGAGCCTCAAGGATATCGGGGTGCCCGCCGATCGTCTGCTCGATACCGGCTTGTTCCTTATAAACATGCAGATGGGCGGCATGCTGCTCGGCGGCCTGCTCTGGGGCGTCCTGGGCGACAAGAAGGGCCGGCTCTCCGTGCTCTTCGGCTCCATCGCGATGTACTCCGTCGCCAACGCCCTCAACGGCTTCGTGACGTCGGTGCCGGTCTACGCGGCCCTGCGCTTCATCGCGGGCATCGGGCTGGCCGGGGAGCTGGGCGCGGGCATCACCTTGGTGTGCGAGCTGATGCCGAAGGAGACCCGCGGCTACGGCACCATGGTCGTCGCCGGCGTGGGCATCGTCGGCGGCGTGGCCGCCGGCCTCATCGGGGACTGGTTCGGCTGGCGGGCGGCCTACTTCATCGGCGGCGGCATGGGGCTGGCCCTGCTGGCGCTGCGCATCTCGGTGTACGAGTCGGGCATGTTCGACAAGGTCAAGAACTCCACGGTCAAGCGCGGCGACTTCTTCATGCTCTTCAAGGACCGCGACCGCGTCCTCAAGTACCTCTGCTGCATCCTGCTCGGCGTCCCTATCTGGTTCGTCATCGGCATCCTGGCCACCTTCGCCCCCGAGTTCGGCAAGGCGCTGGAGATGCCCGTCCTGCCCACGGGCTCCCGCTCGGTGCTGTGGCTCTACGCCGGCTGCGCCATCGGCGACTTCGGCAGCGGAGGGCTGTCCCAGCTCCTGCGCAGCCGCCGCAAGGCCGCGCTCGTCTTCATCCTCGCCACGGCGGCCTGCTGCGCGGTCTACCTGAACCTGCGCGGCGCGTCTCTGGGCGCGTTCTACGCGACATGCTTCACGATGGGCTTCTTCACGGGCTATTGGGCGGTGTTCGTGACCATCGCCTCCGAGCAGTTCGGCACCAACATCCGCGCCACCGTGACCACGACCGTCCCCAACTTCGTGCGCGGCTCGCTCGTCCTGGTGTCCGCGGCCTTCACGGCGCTGAAGCCCTCGCAGGGCATCGTGACCGCGGCGGCGCTCGTGGGCGCCGGCTGCTTCGCGCTCTCCCTCTGGTCGCTGTACGGTCTCAAGGAGACCTTCGGCAAGGACCTCGACTATCTGGAGCCGCACGCGTAATGAGCGGGCCGTCCCGCGCACTCATCTGAGACGCTAGACGCAGTCAAAGGAGAAACACCTAACTCATGAGGACTCTGAAGCCGTCCCTGTTCGTCTCCGCCGCGCTCGCCGGCATCATCGCGGCCGCCGCCCCGGCCTTCGCGGACCATCACGAAGGCGAGAAGAACCACGACCACAAGGGCAAGAAGGAGAAGAAGCACAAGGCCAAGCACGGCAAGAAGGACGCCGCCGCGGCGAAGAGCGGCGACGAGAAGATCCACTGCCTCGGCATCAATGGCTGCAAGGGCAAGAGCGAGTGCGGCGTGGACGGCAAGCACGGCTGCGCCGGCGCGAACGCCTGCAAGGGCCAAGGCTGGATCACCCTCGCCAAGAAGGAGTGCCTGGACAAGAAGGGCACCATCGTCGGCGGCGGCATGCCCGCTCCCGCGGCGCCGGCCGAGCCCGCCAAGAAGTAAGCCGTCCCGTTCCGATAGGAGGCCGGCGGGCTCGCGCCCGCCGGCCTCTTCTTCGGTCCGGAGGACCCAGGCGCGAGGCCTGTCCTAAGACCATTAGGGCGGAGGCGGGAGGCTTTGTTAGTATCCGCGTCCGCCGAGGAATGCCCGCCCGGGAACGCCGAGCCTGGGGCCGTAGGAGCCGTGCCCATGCGCGTCGTGTTCCTAGCCGTCGCCGTGTCTTTCGCCGTCCCCGGTCTTCGCGCTCAACCCTCCGCCGCCGCGGGAGAGCTGTACGCGTTCAACCCCGCGGCCGCCCTCCACGGGGCGGCGTACTTCGACGCCGCCCGCCGCGGGCTCCCGTCCCTCGCCGACGCACCGGCGCCGGTCGAGGTCGAGGAGTCTCTCGTCCGAGAGCGGCGTCCCGAGGCCGCGCCCTTCGCCGTACCCGTCCCCGCCGCGCCGCCGCCTCCTTACGCGGCGGCTTTCCGCCGCCTGCGCGCGGGGCCGCGCACGAGCGGCTACGACGCCCTCATCCGCGCGCACGCGCGGCGCTACGGCCTCGACCCGCGTCTGGTCAAGGCGGTCATCGCGGGCGAGTCGGAGTTCGCCAAGCGGGCGACCTCGCCCGCGGGCGCGCGCGGCCTCATGCAGGTGATGCCCGCGACCGCGCGCGAGCTCGGCGTGGCGGCCGACGAGCTGTACAGCCCCGCGGCCAACATCCGCGCGGGCACCGCCTATCTGGCGCATCTCTTCGAGCGCGCCTGGAAGCGCTATCACCTCAAGGGCGTGGAGTACCTCAAGGCCCCGCAGTGGGTGCTGCAGCGCATCCTCGCCGCCTACAACGCGGGTCCGCGCTTCCTGGCGCGCCGCCGCCTGTACCGGCAGACGCGCCACTACATCGCCAAGGTGCTGCTCTTCTACCGCTCGGAGATCACCGCGCTGCCCGACGCCCCCGAGAGGACGCGCTGGCCGGTCTGGACCGGCGTGGACGTGTGGAGGTCGGCGCTATGATGCTCTCGGCCCTGCGCGGGCGCCTCATCGTCCTGCCGGTGCGCGACGCGCGGAACCTGGACGCGCGGCTGGGCGACCGCTTCTCGCGCCGCATCGAGGCGCTGCTGGAGTCGCGCAAGCGGCGCGAGAAGCGCCGCAGGCTCTAGAGCGTGCCGTTCTTGAGCTGGCGGGCCAGCCAGACGTAGACGCCGGCGGCGACGGTGTAGAAGGCCGCGAACAGCGCGAAGGTCATCGTCCCGAACAGGGCGAAGAGGCCGCCCCACAGGATGAAGCCCAGGACGTGCGACGCGTAGATGAGCGCGCGGATGGCGCCCACCGCCACGTCCTTGTCGCCCTTGGGGATGGCCGCCTTCATGATGGTGTCGAGGTGGTTGGACGCCAGCTGGGCGGTGAAGCCGATGGCGAGCAGGGCGATGGAGACCGGGAACAGCGGCCAGAGCAAGGTGCCGACCTGGACGTTGGTCATGAACAGCCAGGAGCCCAGCAGGGCCGCGCCCGCCCACGGCAGCACGCGGGCCGCGCTCTGCGCGTAGAGGCGGGATTCGCCGGCCTTCTGGTCGGCGGCGGGCATGGCCTCGACCTTCTTGGTCAGGTTCCGGGCCATGCGGTCCATGTACAGCGCGCCGACGAGGGCGCCCAGGCCGTACACCGCGG
The DNA here is from genome assembly GCA_964618085.1 of uncultured Elusimicrobia bacterium. Taxonomy (GTDB): domain Bacteria; phylum Elusimicrobiota; class Elusimicrobia; order UBA1565; family UBA9628; genus GWA2-66-18. Next base: position 2,335 of record CAZTZW010000152.1, on the reverse strand, counting down.
TGAGCGAGCCGGCGACGCCGGCGGCGAGTTCGGGGCTCGTCGTGGCGTAGGCGCCGAAGGCCGTCGCCACGATGTAGTACATCATGTAGAGGAAGCTGTTGACGAGGGCGAAGCCCAGCAGCGGCTTGTAGATCTTCCCGTCGGAGAGGACGACCTTCAGCCCGGCGTCCCACTTCGCCTTCACCTTGGCGTCGAGGCCCGCCTTGGGGAGCTTGAGCGCGAGCGCGATGAGCGCGGCCAGGCCGAAGGCGAAGGGCGCGGGGTAGAGCACGGCGCCGAAGCCGTAGCTCGCGATGAGCAGGGCCATGGCCGAGCCGATGAAGACGGTGCCGTACTCGATGAAGTCCCGGTAGGAGCCGAAGCGGCTGGACTTGGCCTCGGAGTCCTTGAACCACGCCACCTGCAGGCTGTGCTCGGCGACGCGGCCGATGGAGTGGAAGAAGTAGTCGAGGCTGAACAGCGGGACGAGCGCCCACAGCGAGATGGTCCCGCTGACGGGGTCGAAGAGCATGGCGATGGAGGTCCAGATGGCGGCGCGCACGACGAGCACCGCGCGGTAGCTCGCGTTGATGCCGAAGCGCTTGATGACCGCGCCGCCGACCATGGCGCCGGCGGTGTAGAAGGCGTAGCTGACGCTCGTGAGCAAGGTCAGCGCGAGGAAGCCCTGGGCGAGCGGGTTGGTGAGCTGGGAGACGGCCAGCGAGGTGGACTCGACCACGGTCGAGACCAGCAGGAAGGTGGAGAGGAAGCCCATCACGCGCCGGGAGAAGAGGCTGGGCGAGGCGTCCGGCGCCGGAGCGGCCTGCGCCGCGGCGGGCGCGGGCTCGGCCTTCGGCAGCGGCGCGAGGTCGTCGGCGGTCGGCTGCATGTAGTCGCCGCGCGCGCCCACGATCTCGCCGTTGGCGCGGCGGATGCGCAAGGTCATGCGGCGCGCGGCCGAGAGCGCGGCCTCGATGGCGTCCCGCCACGTGCGGCCCTTGCCGATGACCTCGGCCCACTCCTCGTAGGCGTTGCCCTTGGCGGCGACGATGCTGTCGCCGGGAGACACGAAGACGCGCGCTAGTTCGACGCCGGGCTGCTTGCGCGCGGATTCCACGCCGTCGACGCCGACGAGGGTGCCGTTGCGGCTGGAGGCGAGGAAGATGTAGTGGAGGACGCCGTCGGGCGCGTGGCCCGGGTCCACCTTCAGGCCGAGCACCGCGCGCATGCCCTGCTCGACGAGGCTCATCCCGGTGAGGCTCTTGACCGCTTGCCAGATGGCGACGCCGCCCATGAAGGGGTTGATCTCGATGACGCGCGGGCCGTCGGGCGTGGAGAACATGTCGAGACGGGCGTTGCCGTCCTTGAGGCCGAGGGCCGCGAGCGCGCGCTCGGAAGCGGCGATGAGCGCGCTGTGTTCGCCGGAGGGCTGCTGGGAGGGGAATACCATGATGCCGCCGGCCAGCTCGCCCTTCTGGCCGATGCCCTTGGTGTCGGTGACCATCGCGAACACGGCCTTGCTGTTCTGCATCACGACTTCCACCGAGGTCTCCTCGGTGCCGGGCAGCTTCTCGAGCATGCGCTCCATCATGATGCCCGGGTGCGTGGCGAAGGTGGTCTCCTTGGCCTCGGGGCGGGCGACGAAGTCGCGCACCGCGGCGTCCATCTTGAGGTAGGCGGCGGCCGCCTCGTTCTCGGAGCGGATGTTGATGTCGAGGAAGCGGCTGTTCTCCCCGCGGCTGGTCTTGAGCATGACCTTGTACTTGCCGTTCTCCGAGACCTCGTGATAGGCCGCGCGGGCCTGCTTGTCGCTGGCGATCTCGGCGAAGAGGACGCGCTGGGTCGGATCGGTGTTGAGGCGGCGCCGGGCCTCCGGCTTGTTGTCCGCGGCGGCGACGACGCCGCCCTCGATGCCCTTGGCGCCCAAGCGATCCGTGATGCGTCCGGTGAGGTTGGCGTAGAGGCTCATGAAGCCCACGACGGCGTGCGCCTTGGAGGCTTCCGGGTGGAGGGCGACGGCGGCGGCGATGCCGTCCATCGTCTTGGCGCTGCGGGTGTTGATGGAGGCGGCGACGAAATGCGAGTCCGGGACATGGGCCGCCGAGTTCGCCCGGTTGGCCGGGTCGTCGACGAGCACGAGGTTCAGGCCGAGCTGCTTGGCGATGCGCACGGCCTCCTCGATGATGAACGGACGCGAGCCCTTGGTGCCGACCATGACCACGGTCTTGCCTCGGACGGACTCCTCCGTCGCGAAAGCGGGGGTCTCATCGGCCGGCGCGGACGCGGGGACGGCGTCCGCAGCCGCGGGCGCGCCGGCGGCTCCGGGCGCGTCGGCCGCCGCATGAAGGGCCGCGTG
>CAZTZW010000151.1:0-6599 GCA_964618085.1 uncultured Elusimicrobia bacterium | reverse complement strand
GCGGCCAGGTTCAAGGACTTCTCGCTGGAGCGGGTCGGCACGGCGCCGGAGATGAGCACGTGCTCCTTGGGCAGGGCGGCCAGGGCCGGGTCGTCGGCGGAGGCGACGACGAACACGTGCCGCAACGGGCCCGGGTAGTCCTGCTTCAGGAACGCGGCGACGTTCTGGGGGCGCGCGGGGCCTTTGAACGGCACGATGACGCAGGCCGCTGGCGCGGCCTTCAGGTCGGGGGCGCGGCGCCGGGAGCGCAGGAACAGGCGCGCGGCGGCGGCGAGCTGGACCGCGGCGACGAAGGCGGCGGCGGCGAGCCAGCCGGGCGGAGGGGCGACGGCCATAGGGAGCGAGTGTAATAGGAATGGCGGGGGCGCGCAATGCCCGGCGGCCTATTGAGGCCGCTTTCCCAAAGAGCTAGACTGTCCCCATGCCCATGATCCTCCCGCAGGTCCTCGAGCGCTGGAACCAAGGTTCCGCCGTCGGCTACGACATCTTCTCCCGCCTCCTCAAGGAGCGCATCATCTTCGTCGGCGGCGACGGCGGCGCGGTCACCACCGACTCCGCCAACCTCCTCATCTCCCAGCTCCTCTACCTCGACGCCGAGGACTCCTCCAAGGAGATCCACCTCTACATCAACTCCCCCGGCGGCATGGTGACGGCCGGCCTGGCCGTCTACGACACCATGCAGTTCGTCCGGGCCCCCATCTCCACTCTGTGCATGGGCATGGCCATGTCCTTCGGCGCCGTCCTGCTCACCGCGGGCACCAAGGGCAAGCGCTTCATCCTCCCCCACGCGCGCGTCATGATCCACCAGCCGCTCATCCGCGGCGGCATGTCCGGTCAGGAGACCGACATCCGCATCGAGGGCGCCGAGATGGGCAAGACCCGCCAGCGCCTCTCGGAGATCATCGCCAAGCACTGCGGCAAGCCCGCCGAGGTCGTGGACCGCGACGTCGAGCGCAACTTCTACATGTCCGCCGATGAGGCCGTGAAGTACGGCATCGTCGACGAGGTCGTCCCCTACTCCAAGGTCCTCGGCAGGAAGTGATGGCGGCTCCCAAGCCCTCGCCGCGTCCCGCCCGCCTGCCGCTGCTCGCGGTGCGCGACGTCGTGGTCTTCCCGCACATGGTCCTGCCCCTTTCCGTGGGCCGGCCCAAGTCGGTCAAGGCCATCGAGGCGGCGATGGCGTCGCACGGCAAGTGGCTGGCGGTCGCCGCGCAGAAGGACGTCGGCGTCGAGGACCCCAAGCCCGAGGACCTCTACCCTCTCGGCGTGCTCGTCGAGGTCGTCCAGTACCTCAAGATGCCCGACGGGACGCTCAAGGTGTTCCTGCAGGGCCACGCCCGCGCCAAGCTGGCGGCGCTGGAGTACTCCGCCGCCAAGGGTCATTGGGAGGCCTCGCTCGACTACCCCGAGACCGCGGCCAAGGGCACGCCCGAGCTCAAGGCGCTGATGCGCCACGCGCTGGAGACGGCCGAGGAGCACAGCAAGCTCTCGCGCCGCGCCCCCGCCGAGACCGCGGCGCTGGCGGCGGTCGAGGACGCCTCCGAGCTCGCCGACAAGGCGTCGGCCGCGCTCATCGTGAAGGCGCCGGACCGCCAGGCCCTGCTCGAGATGCTGGACGTCTCGGCGCGGCTGGAGAAGCTCGTCGTCCTGCTCAAGGCCGACATCGAGATCCTGACGCTCGAGAGGAAGATACACACCCGGGTCAAGTCTCAGATCGAGAAGACCCAGAAGGAGTACTACCTCAACGAGCAGATGAAGGCGATCCAGAAGGAGCTGCGGCAGAAGGACGACTTCGCCCAGGAGATCGAGGACCTCAAGAAGGCGGTCAAGGACGCGAAGATGCCGGAGGCCGCGGAGACCGCGACCCTCAAGGAGATCGCCCGCCTCGAGAAGATGGCGCCCTTCTCCCCCGAGTCCACGGTCACGCGCACCTACCTCGACTGGATGACGCACCTGCCCTGGTCCAAGCGCACGCGCGACACCATCGACCTCGACAAGGCGCAGAAGATCCTCGACGCCGACCACTCCGGCCTCCCGAAGGCCAAGGAGCGCGTGCTCGAGTACCTCGCGGTCACCAAGCTGACCAAGGGCCTCAAGGGCCCCATCCTGTGCTTCGCCGGCCCGCCCGGCGTGGGCAAGACCTCGCTGGCGAAGTCCATCGCGCGCTCGCTCGGCCGCAAGTTCGTGCGGATGTCCTTGGGCGGCGTGCGCGACGAGGCCGAGATCCGGGGCCATCGCCGCACCTACATCGGCTCTTTGCCGGGCCGGCTGATGCAGAACCTGCGCAAGGCCGGCACCTACAACCCCCTCATCCTGCTCGACGAGGTCGACAAGATGGGGATGGACTGGCGCGGCGACCCCGCCGCCGCCCTGCTCGAGGTCCTGGACCCGGAGCAGAACTCCACCTTCCTCGACCACTACCTGGACGTCGAGTTCGACCTCTCGCAGGTGATGTTCATCTGCACGGCCAACGAGCTCGAGAACGTGCCGGTCACTTTGCGCGACCGCCTCGAGGTCCTGCGCTTCTCGGGCTACACGCTGGCGGAGAAGACCTCCATCGCCAAGTCCCACCTCCTGCCCAAGGCCATCGAGGCCCACGGCCTCAAGAAGGACCAGCTCGTCGTCGCCGACGCGGCCCTGGAGCGCATCGTCGAGGAGTACACGCGCGAGTCCGGCGTGCGCCACCTGGAGCGAGAGCTGGCGTCGGTGTGCCGCAAGGCCGCGCGCAAGGTCCTCTCCGATAAGACGAAGGTCGTCACCGTCGAGGCGGCCGACGTGCCCAAGATGCTGGGGCCGGCCAAGTTCCCGCGCGAGAAGAACTCGCACAACGGCGTGGGCGTTTCGACGGGGTTGGCCTGGTCCGATACTGGAGGTTCAACCCTTACTATCGAGGCTGTGGCCGTCCCCGGGCGCGGCGAGGTCAAGATCACCGGCCGTCTCGGCGAGGTCATGACCGAGTCCGCCCAGGCCGCCTTCTCGCACGTCAAGTCGGTGGCCGAGGAGCTGGGCATCCCGCCCGAGGCGCTGCGCCGCCGCGACTTCCACCTCCACTTCCCCGAAGGCGCGGTGCCCAAGGACGGCCCCTCGGCCGGCATCGCCATCGCGACCGCCCTCTCGAGCCTGCTCTCCGGCCGCCCCGTCGTCGAGGGCGTGGCCATGACCGGCGAGATCACCTTGCGCGGGCGCGTGCTGCCCATCGGCGGACTGAAGGAGAAGGTGCTCGCCGCGCACCGCGAGGGCCTCAAGACGGTCCTCTTCCCCTTCGCCAACGTGAAGGACCTAGAGGACATCCCGGCCGACGTGCGCTCCGCCCTCAAGCTCGTCCCGGTTAAGCACTTCTCCGAGGTCGCCGCCCTCGCGCTCGGCCCCGTCGCCGTCGCTCTTCCCGTCGCCCCGCCGCGCCCCGACCACCGTCAGCGCCCCAGCGCATCCGCGTAAAAGGACCCCCATGCCCAAGAACAACATCATGCTCACGCCGGGACCCACCCCCCTGCCCCCCCAGGTCCTGGAGGCCATGTCGGTCCCCCTCATCCACCACCGCACCGAGGAGTTCGGGCGCATGTTCGCGGGCGTCATCGAGGACATGAAATGGGTGTACCGCACCAAGGGCGACGTGCTGATGATGACGTGCTCGGGCTCCGGCTCGATGGAAGCGGCGGTCGTGAACCTCCTTTCTCCGGGCGACGCGACCATCGTCTGCTCGACCGGCGCGTTCGGCGACCGGTTCGTGAACATCCATAAGGCGTTCGGGCTGGCGCCCAAGGTCCTCTCGTTCGAGTGGGGCACGGCCGTCGACCTCGAGAAGCTGCGCAAGACCGTCAAGGAGACGCCGGGCCTCAAGGCCGTCTTCGTCCAGCACACGGACACCTCGACGGGCATCGTCAACGACCTCAAGGCCATCGCGGCCGTCGTGAAGGCCGAGTCCGACGCCCTCGTCGTCGTGGACTCCGTCTCGGGCCTCGCTTGCGAGCCCCTGGAGATGGACCTGTGGGGCCTCGACGCCGTCGTCACCGGCTCGCAGAAGGGTCTCATGAACGCGCCGGGCCTGGGCTTCGTCGCGCTCTCGGCCAAGGCGTGGAAGGCCGTGGACGCCGCCAAGCTCCCCCGCTTCTACTTCGACTGGAAGACCGCCAAGAAGTCCCTGGCCGAGCGCGAGACGCCGTGGACGCCCGCCATCTCGGTGGTGGCCGGCCAGGCCGCCGCGTTGAAGCTGTTGAAGGCGGAGGGAATGGAGGCCGTCTGGAAGCGCCATGACGCCCTGGCCGCCCACGCGCGCAAGCAGCTCGCCGACAAGCTCGGGCTCCCGTTCTACGCCAAGGCTCCCGCCAACATCCTCACCGGCGTGATCCTCCCCTCCGACGTCGACGGCGTGAAGCTTCTGGCCGACATCCTCAAGGAGGAGGGCATCTCCATCGCGGGCGGCCAGCTCCACCTCAAGGGCAAGATCTTCCGCCTCGCGCACATGGGCTACATCTCCAAGGCCGACATCGACGCGGGCGTCGAGGCCTTGTCGCGGCGCCTCGCCAAGGCGAGGGCGTAGCCGTGGCCGCCCCGAAGCTGAAGGTCCTCGTCACCGACAAGATCGACCCGGCGGGCTTGAAGCCCCTCGAGTCGCACCCGGGCATCGAGCTGCGCTACGAGCTCGCGCCCAAGGACGACGTCCTCGAGAAGGCCCTGGTCGGCGTCGGCGCCTGGCTCGTGCGCTCGGAGAGCAAGGTCAGCGCGGCCTGGATCGACAAGGCCAAGGACCTGCGCCTCATCGGCCGCGCCGGCGTGGGCGTCGACAACATCGACCTGACCGCCGCCACGCGCCGCGGCATCGCCGTCGTCAACGCTCCCGCCGCCAACACCTTGGCCGCGGCCGAGCATACGATGGCCCTCATGCTGTCGCTGGCCCGCCACGTGCCCGCCGCCGACGCCTCGGTGAAGGCCGGCAAGTGGGAGCGCTCGAAGTTCATGGGCGCGGAGCTCTCGGGCAAGACGCTGGGCGTCGTGGGCCTCGGCCGCATCGGCCGCGAGGTCGCCAAGCGCGCCGCCGCCTTCGGCATGCGCATCGTCGGCTTCGACCCTTTCGTCTCCGACGCCCAGGCGCGCGAGTCCGGCGTCGAGCCCATGTCCTTCCTCGAGGTCATCGCCGCCGCCGACTTCATGACCCTCCACGTCCCGGGCGGCGAGAAGACCAACGGGATGGTCTCCACCGCGGCGCTGGCCAAGGCCAAGAAAGGCCTGCGCATCATCAACTGCGCGCGCGGCGAGCTCATCGACGAGAAGGCCCTCGCCGAGGCGCTGAAGTCCGGCCAGCTCGGCGGTGCGGCGCTCGACGTGTTCTCGGCCGAACCGCTGCCGGCCGACAGCCCCCTGCGCGGGGCGCCCAACCTCATCCTCACCCCCCACCTCGGCGCCTCCACGGCCGAGGCGCAGAGCCGCGTCTCGAGCGAGCTGGCCCAGGCCGTGCTCGACTTCCACGAGAAGGGCATGGCGCCCAACGCGCTGAACCTTCCCGGCTTCGACGCCTCGACCATCTCGTCCTTGGGCGAGTGGCTCACGCTCGCCGACGCCATGGGCCGCTTCCTCGCCCAGGTGCTCGAGGGCGGCGTGCACGACTTCGCCTGCTCCTTCGAGGGCGAGTTCAAGCCGGGCGAGCGCCGCCCCTTGGCGGTCTCCGCGCTCAAGGGCCTGCTCACTCCCATGCTGGGCTCCACCGTGAGCTGGATCTCCGCGCCCGCCGCGGCCGCCGAGCGCGGCATCCGCGTCTCGGAGTCCACCGAGCCGCGAGCCCGCGAGGGCCTGCGCCAGTTGACCTTGACCGCCGGGACCGACGCGGGTCCCGTGTCGGTCACGGGCGCCGTGCTGGCCCCCGGCGAGCCGCGCCTCATGCGCCTGGGCGCCATGCGCGTCGACCTGCGTCCCGAGGGCAAGATGATCGTCATCTCCAACCAGGACGCGCCGGGCGTCATCGGCCGCGTCGGGAACCTGCTCGGGAAGGGCGGGGTCAACATCGCCGACATGCGCGTGGGACGCCGGGCCCCTCACGGGGAAGCGGTCATGATCCTCAGCGTCGACGACGAGGCCCCCGCCGCCGTGCGCGGCGAGCTCTCCCGCCTGGAAGGAGTCCGCCGGGTCCACTGGGTCGAGCTGTGAAGACGCCGGCCAAATGCCCGGGCTGCGGCACCAAGCTCGAGCCGGAGGCCGAGATCTGCCCCAACTGCCCCATGTCGTTCAACGGGCAGGACGACGAAGGCCCTAACCCGCTCAAGCACGAGTCCAAGTACTGGGCCTTCGTCATGCCTCTGGCGTTCTTCGCGATCCTCGGCCTCGCGGTCTGGAAGCTCGGGACCGGCCTGCTGGGCATCGGCCTGGACCAGACCCAGGCCGAGCGCGGCTCCTTCTCGGCCGGAGGCGGCGCCCCGGTCACGCAGGAGGCCGTCGCCAAGAACATCCAAGCCTCCGCGCAGGCCCTCGTCGGGGAGGGCGCGGCGCCGGCGGTGAGCACTCGCGCTCCCGACGCGGCCTTCGCGTCGCCGGCGGCGGCGGCCGCCGCGGTAGCCGACGCCGAGACCCAGGGGAAGCAGGAGCTACGGGTGGTCACCCGTTCAATC
>CAZTZW010000150.1:0-6606 GCA_964618085.1 uncultured Elusimicrobia bacterium | reverse complement strand
ACGCTCCACACCGAGAAGGGCATGCTCGGCTACGGCCCCGACCCCTCCGAGGGCGAGTCCGACGCCGACCTCATCAAGGCCGGCAAGGAGACGGTCACGGAGCTGCCGGGCTGCTCCTACTTCGGCTCCGAACAGAGCTTCGCCATCGTGCGCGGCGGGCACCTGGCCGCCACCGTGCTGGGCGCCATGGAGGTCTCCGCGGGCGGCGACCTCGCCAACTGGATGATCCCCGGCAAGAAGGTGAAGGGCATGGGCGGCGCCATGGACATGGTGGCCGGCGCCAAGAAGGTCATCGTCGCCATGGAGCACGCCACCAAGGACGGCAAGCCCAAGATCCTGCCGCAGTGCTCTCTGCCCCTGACCGGCAAGGCCGTCGTCTCCGTCATCGTCACCGAGCTGGCCACCTTCGAGGTCACCAAGGACGGCCTCGTGATGACGGCGATGTCCCCCGACACCACCCTCGAGAAGGTGAAGGCCCTCACCGGCGTCCCCTTCAAGACCGCCGCGAAGGTGGCGTCCTACGCCTAGGAACTTCCGCCGCCCTCTGGGGTCCTAATCCCGTGACCGAACAGGAGTTCCTGGACGGTAACGCCGTGCTCGTCTTCAACCTGTCGCTGCGGCTCACCGGGAACAAGTCGGACGCCGAGGACCTCGCCCAGGACGTGCTCATCCGGGCCCTGCGGGCCCTGCCGAGCTTCCGCGGCGACAGCAAGGCCTCGACGTGGGTGTACCGCATCACGGTCAACACCTGGAAGAACCGGGTGCGCTCCGAGAAGCGGCGGGGCTTCTGGAAGACGGTGACGCTCGGCTATTTCGGGAAGGACGACGACGGCGAGGACGAGGTCCGCGACGTCAAGGCCGACGAGCCGGCCTTGGACGCGGGGCTCGAGAAGACGGAGAAGTCGCAGCAGGTGCAGAAGGCTCTGCTGCAGCTCGAGGAGGACGACCGGGCCATCGTCGTCCTGCGCGAGGTGCAGGAGAAGTCCTACGAGGAGATCGGCGAGATGCTGGGCCTGCCGCAAGGAACGGTGAAGTCGCGCCTGTTCCGGGCGCGGGCCAAGCTCAAGGATATCCTCAAGCCGGTGGTGAGAGCATGAACGACGAACTGCGCGAGAAGTTGTCGGCCTACCTCGACGGGGCCCTCCCCGCCGCGGAGGCCTCCGCCCTGGAGCGCGAGATCGCCCGCTCTCCGGAGCTGCTGCGCGAGCTCGAGGACCTCCAGGCAGTATCGAAGCTGGTCAAGGATCTCCCAAAAGAACCCCTGCCCGTCGGCTTCATGCAGCGCCTGGAACGCCGCCGCCAGGGCGGCGACGCCCCCGCCGAGCGCCGCGACTGGATTTTCATCTCGCCCACGTACCGGCCCTACGCCGCCGCGCTGTCGGGCCTCATCGTGGCCGTCGCCGTCTGGGACAAGGTCGGCGAGCGCGCGCCCATCGAGCTGCCCTACGACGGCGTCGCGGTCAAGACGGCCGCCGAGGCCCCGCCCGCGCAGTTCGACCTCGCCGCCAAGATCTCCGCCGGCAAGAGCGCCCCCGCCGACGCCGCCGTCGAGGGCGCCGCCGCCCCCACCATGTACCCGCCCGCCGTGCCGCTCTCCGACGACGAGCGCCAAGCCGCCATCGTGGCGCGCCGCGAGCGCGTGCGCGCCCCCGGCGCCCCTCTCACCACAGGCTCTGATGACGGCGTCGCGATGGACTCCGCGTTCGGCGGCGTAGGCGCCGGCGCGCCGGCGGCCGCCATGCCGGCGCTGGCCGAGAAGGACGTCATGCGCCCGGCCGCCTCCGTGGCCGCGGTCCGCGGCGCCGCCTCCCCGGCCCCGAAGGAAGCCCTCTCCAAGGGCGTCGCGCGTCCCCAGAGCGAGGAAGAGCGCTCGGCGCTCAACGAGGAGATGTACCAGGCCTTCGAGCGCGAGAAGAAGAAGATGGGCATCGCCGCCCTCGTCGCCCGGGACGAGACCTCCGAGCAGGCCCGCCGCGTGCTCTCGGCCGCCGGCCGCAACAAGGGCGAGGCCCGCATCTCCGCGGCCAAGCCCGCCCTGCTCGCCGCGCCCCGCGCCTTGCCCGGAGGCCCGCCGGCCCTGCGCACCGACGCCGCCTACCAGGCCGCGTGGTCGTCCTTGATGCTCCCCGGCCAGCCGCCGCCCGTGGATTTCACCACCGAGATGATCGTCCTCCTGCCCGAGCCCGGCACCGTGGACTCCGCCGTGGAATCAGCGGGCGAGTTGGTCGTCCGCTGGACGGCCGCCCCGGGCTCGCCCCGCGACCGCCTGCGCCCCGTGCCCGCCTCGCTCTATCCCATCCGCTTGATGCGGCAGTAGTCGCAGGACCTACGGACGCCGCTGACAATCCGTACATGGCGCCCGTCCGGCGCATCCGCTACAGTGAGGGCATGGCACGAAAGACGGCCCTGCTGACCGGGGTCCTGGCTCTATGCGCCCTGTTGGCGCGGCCGGGCGCCGCGGCGGAGGACCCGGACGTGAGCAGGGCCGTGGAGGCCCTCGGCAAGGTCGCCGCGGGACAGAAGCGCGGCGACGAGAGCCTCGCGCCGAGCAAGACGACGGCTCGTCCTTCCGTCGTCGCCCCCGAGGCGAGCCCGGCCCCGCCGGCGGAAGTCCCGACGCGGCGCACGGGCGTGTTCCTCGGCGCCGCCGTCGCGCTCGCTTGCCTCGTCTTCTTGGGAAGACGCGGCCTCTCACGGAGGTCGCCTTGACCCGCTATCTGCTCCTGTTGGCCGCGCTCGCCGCCGGGGCCTGCTCTTCCGTGCGTTTAGGCGGCTCGGTGCCGCCGTCGCCGGGCGCGCCGTCGTCCGCCGGTTCCGGCCCGTCGCGGGCCTCCCGATCGGGCGGCCTCCAAGAGGCTCCGCCCCCCGCCGAGGTCTCCAAGAGCTCGTTCACGGCGCCCACCACCATGCCGGACCAGCCCTAGCCGGGAACCTTTCCGGGCGTCCCGTGTCCCACCTCCATGCTACCGGAGGTGGTTATGACTCGAACGACGCTCGCGACCGTCCTGACGCTGGGCTTGGCCGTCCCGGCTCCCGCCCAACAGCTCCTGGCCTGGCCCGTCGATTCGGCCCAGGCCTTCCGTATGTTCCTGCCCGGCCGGCCGCTGCCGACGCCGCTGCCCCCGGGCCCGCGTCCCCTCCCTCCGGGGCCGCGCCCCCTGCCGACACCCACGCCGACCCCGGCGCCGGTGCTTCCGTCCGACGCCGCGCCCGTCTCGCTGGCCGGCTACCGCGTGGAGGGCACGGTCACCGACCAGGTCGCCGAGTTGACCTACCGCATCACCTTCCATAATCCCACCAGCCGGCGCCTGGAGGGCGTGCTCATGGTGCCGCTGCCCGCCGACGCGGTGCTGTCGGGCTTCTCGATGACCATGGGCGGCAAGGACGTGAAGGGAGAGCTGCTGGAGGCCGGCCAGGCCGCGTCCATCTACCAGGCCATCGTCAGCCGCGCCATCGACCCGGGCCTGCTCGAGCTCGTCGGCGAGCGCATGTTCCGCGCGCGCGTCTTCCCCATCGAGCCCAACGGCGACATCGTCGCCACGCTCAAGCTGACCCAGGCCTTGCCCAAGTCCGGCGGCCTGGTCTCTTTACGCGTGCCCCTGGCCTCGGCTCGCTTCTCCCAGGCCGAGCGCGGCAAGGCCTCCGCGCGCATCGCGCTGAAGACCACGCGGCCCCTGCGCACGGTGTTCTCGCCCGTCGAGGGAGTCAAGATCGTCCGCGACGGCGACCGCGGCGCGACGCTCACTTATGAAGAGGGCGCCCGCGGCCTCGAGGACCTTTCCCTGCTCTTCTCGATACGCGAGGACCCTCTTTCGGCGGGCCTGCTCGCCTTCCGCGAGCCCGGCGAGGACGGGACCTTCATGCTGACCTTGTCTCCCAAGGTCGAGGACGACGGCGCCAAGGCCGCGCCCAAGGACGTGGTCTTCGTGGTGGACCGCTCCGGCTCGATGCAGGAGGGCGGCAAGATGGATCAGGCGCGCAAGGCGCTCGCCTACTGCGTCTCACGCCTGAACCCGCAGGACCGCTTCGGCGTGGTGGATTTCGCCACGGACTGGAACGGTCTGCACGACTCCCTGCTCGCGGCCACGCCCGAGAACAAGGAGCGCGCGAAGCGCTACATCGAGCGCCTGGAGGCCGCCGGCGGCACCAACATCGAGGCCGGCCTCACCGAGGGCCTCAAGCTCCTCTCCCGCTCCGAGGGGCGCGTGCCCATGGTGTTCTTCCTCACCGACGGCGTGCCCACCGTCGGCCAGACCGACGTGGGCGCCCTCCTTAAGAAGGCCGGCGAGGCGAACGCCGCCCTGCGCGCGCGCCTCTTCTCCTTCGGCGTGGGCTCGGACGTGAACACCTTGCTGCTCGACAAGCTGGCCGAAGGCGGCCGCGGCGCGCGCGACTACGTCGCCCCCGCCGAGGACATCGAGGTCAAGGTCGGCGCGCTGTACCAGAAGATATCCAAGCCCGTGCTCACCGACGTCAAGGTCGAGTGGAACGGCGTCGACGTGAGCGACGTCCTGCCGCGCCCGGTGCCCGACCTGTTCTCCGGCGCCGAGCTGACCTTGTACGGCCGCTACAAGGCCGCGGGCAAGGGCACCCTCGTGGTGACGGGCCGCGCCGGGGGCAAGCCCGCGCGCTTCGAGTTCCCGCTCGACCTCCCTAAAGAGGAAGCGGCGCACGCGTTCGTGCCCCGACTCTGGGCCACGCAGAAGATCGCGCGCGAGCTCGACCTCATACGCCTCTCGGGGCGCCCCGCCGACCCCGAGGTCGTCGCCTCCATCGTGAAGCTCGCCAAGAAGCACGGCATCGTCACGCCCTACACGTCCTACCTCGTGACCGAGGAAGGCACCGACCTCGGCCGCATGGCCGAGGAGTCGCGCCGCCGCTTCGACGCGATGTCCATGGACGCCGCGGGCAGCGGCTTCCAGGCCGGCGCGGGCGGCCGGGCCCAGGCCGCGTCGATGATGTTCGCGCGTCTCCGGGCGCCCTCCGTGGCGTCCGTGCGCGGCGCGGGACCTGGCAAGGGCTTCGCCTCGCCCGCGATGGAGAAGAACGCCGCCCTCGACGAGATGGAGTCGGACGCCCGGCGGGAAGCCCAAGCCGAGGGCAAGAAGCTCGTGGAGACGCGCTCCATCGGCGGCAAGACCTTCTACCGCCGCGGGACCGTCTGGATGGACGGCGAGGCCGAGGGCGCCGCGGGCGCGCGCGAGACGCACATGAAGACCCGGAGCGCGGAGTACTTCTCCCTGCTCACCGCTCAGCCCGGCCTCGCGAAGTTCCTCGCCCTCGGCGACGAGGTGACCGTGCTCTGGAACGGCGTCAGGTACATCGTCACGCCCTGAAGCCGTTCCGTCCGTGGAGCGGGGGGAGGCCTGTCGGGGCCTCCCCCCGCCGCTTTTGCCGGTTCTGGGCCGGATGGCCCACCAGCGGGTAGGTCTTTTGGTATAGTCCATCCAATCCGGTCCCTGGAGGCATCATGCGCCGACTGACGCCCTTCTTCGCCGTTCTCCTCGCCGCGCCCGCCGCCGCCTCTCCCCTGAGCGAAGGCCTGCGCATGGGCTCCGAGCTCTCCTTCGAGAGCGTGCGAGAGCCCGCCGCCCTGCGCCTGCCCGCCCTGGCGCTCGCGCCCGCCCCCGTCGGCGCCGCCGCCGTCCCCGGCGTGGTCGCCTGCTACCAAGCCGCCGCTCCCGTGACGAACTTCCCACCCCTGCTGTGCGCCGGCGCCGCGACCACGGCGCCCGTGGATTGCTTCGCCGCCGCCAAGCCGCTGACGGGCTATCCCGCCTTGCTGTGCTCGGGCGCCGCCTCCAACGCCCCGGTGGACTGCTTCGCCGCCGCCAAGCCCCTGACCCAGTTCCCCGCCCTGCTGTGCGCCGGCGCGGCGTCTCTCGCGCCGGCCGCCTGCTTCACGGCGGCCAAGCCGCTGACGAACTACCCCGCCTTGCTCTGCTCCGGCGCGGAGTCCGACGCGCCGCTCGCCTGCTTCCGCGCCGCCGAGAAGCTGACGAAGTACCCGGCCCTGCTGTGCGCGGGCGCGACGTCGACCGCTCCGGTGGACTGCTTCAACGCCGCCAAGGGTCTGACGAACTACCCGGCCCTGCTGTGCGCGGGCGCGGCGTCGACGGCCCCGGTGGAATGCTACAAGGCCGCCAAGCCCAAGACCGCCTACCCCGCCTTGCTGTGCTCCGGCGCGACGTCGAACGAGCCCGTCGCCTGCCTCGACGCCGTGAACGGCGTCACGCAGAACGCGGCGTTGCTCTGCTCGCCCAACGGCGCGCTGAAGGCCGTCACGCACGAGAAGATCGACCCGTCGTACGACCTGCCCTATCCCTTCCCCTTCAACCACCCGTATCCGTTCCGCTTCCCCTTCCCCGACCCCAACCGCGACCCCGCCGCGCCGCGCAAGCCCGACGCTGCGTCCGCCCGGGACCAGGCCCTGACGGATCCGTTCGACTGGGCCCACATCCCTTAGGTCATAATTCTTACTTAGCCTAGGCCTTCCGCTTCATACGGCGGCAGGGCGGCCCTTGATAGTCTCGGGGCATGACCACCGCCTCCCTGCGCCGCCCTCTTTCCGTCGTCCTCTCCGCCTCCATCCTCGTCGCCGCGCCC
>CAZTZW010000149.1:0-6640 GCA_964618085.1 uncultured Elusimicrobia bacterium | reverse complement strand
TCGCTTTAGGCCCTCTGGGCCGAAGCGGGGGCGTCGTCTTTCCTAGTATCCGGCCATGGCACGAGTCCTGGTTGCGGCTGTGCTGCTGCTGTCTACCGCGGCGGACGCGGCGGCTCCCATCGTCCGCGCGGCCCCTCTTCCCGCCCCCCTGCCCCGCGTCGCGGCGCCTCTGCGCTTCGACCGCTCGCCGGAGCAGATGCGCGCCTCCTTCGACGCGGCTCGGACGCGGCTGAACGCCGCCGCCGACGCGCTCGCGCGCGTCCCCCCGGCCGAGGCCGGCTTCGCCACGGTCATCGCCCCGTACACGAACGCGATCGCCGACTTCATCGAGGAGACCTTGCCTCTCTCCATCCTCGCCGACGTCTCGACCGACCCGGACATCCGCGAGGCCGGTAAGGAGATATCCGAAAGCGAGATGAAGGCCCGCACCGCGCTCGGCGCTCGCGAGGACCTCTACGCCGTCGTCGCGGCGGCCGCGGCCAAGGGCGAGGCGCTAGACGAGCAGGACAAACGCCTGCTGGAGGAGACGCTCGACGAGTTCAAGACCGCGGGCCACGGCATGGCCCCGGCGGACCGGCTGCGGCTGCGCGATATCACCGACCGCCTGAGCACCCTCAACGAGGAGTTCGAGGAGAACCTCCGCGAGGACCGCGGGACGTTCTCGGCGACGGAGGCCGAGCTGGCGGGCGTGCCCCCCGACGTGATGGCCGCGATGAAGCGGGCGCCCGACGGCCGCTATCTGGTCAGTCTGGACATGGCTACCGTCATGGCCGTCATCACCAGCGCGCGCGACCCCGAGACGCGACGGCGTCTGGAGCTGGCCGACCAGCGCCGCGCGCTCGAGAGCAACCCAGCCGTCATCTCGGAGAGCCTGGCCCTGCGCGCCGAGGAGGCGCGCCTGAACGGCTTCCCGACCTTCGGTCACATGACGCTCGATGGCTCGATGGCCGGGACGCCCGAGCGCGTCGCCTCCTTCCTCGGGCAGGTGCGCGAGGCCATCGGCGCCCGCGCGGAGCGCGACCGCGCCGAGCTGCTGGCCCGCAAGCGCGTCGACCAGCCCGGCGCCCAGCGCCTGGAGTCCTGGGACCGCCTCTATTACGAGGAGGTTCTCAAGCGCGAGCGCTTCGGTGTCGACCCCGACCAGGTGCGCCGCTACTTCCCCCTCGACCGCGTCCTCCCCGGCGTCCTGCGCGTCTACGAGCGCATGCTCGGGGTCTCCTTCAAGCCGGCGGCGGAGGACCCCGTCTGGCATCCCGACGCGCGGGCCTACGACGCCCACGACGCGAAGAGCGGCCGCCTGCTCGGCCGCGTCTACCTCGACCTGGTGACGCGCGAGGACAAGTACGGTTTCGTCGCCATGGTGCCCATCATCAACGGGCGCCTCCTGGCGGACGGGACCTACCGGGCTCCGACGGTGAGCATCATCGCCAACTTCCCGCGGGCCGCGCCCGGCCGCCCGTCCTTGCTGACGCACGGCGACGTGGAGACCCTTTTCCACGAGATGGGCCACGTGATGCACGAACTGCTCACGGAGGCGCGCCACGCCTCGATGGCCGGCTCCGAGGTCACGATGGACTTCGCGGAGATGCCGTCCCAGATCATGGAGAACCTGGCCTGGGACCCCGAAGTCCTGGCGGAGGTCTCCGGGCACGTCGACGACGGCTCGCCGCTCCCGGCGGAGCTGCTCGCGCGTATGGTGGCCGCGCGCTCCTTCCAGCGCGGCATGTTCTATCTCCGCCAGCTGACCTTCGCCGTCGTCGACCAGGTGCTGCACGCGGGCCTGCCGGTGGACCTCGTGGCCGCCGCCAACAAGGTCATCGAGGAGGTCATGGGCTTCAAGGTCCAGGAGGGCGCGGCGCCCATCGCCTCCTACGAGTACATGCTCGGCGACTACGAGGCCTACTACTACGGCTACATGTGGTCCGAGGTCTATTCCGAGGACGCTTGGCGCCGCTTCAAGCGCGAAGGCCTGGCCGCCGCCGGCGCCGACTTCCGCCGCGAGATCCTCACGCGCGGCTCCGGCCGCCCCGAGGCGGACTCGCTGCGCGCCTTCCTCGGCCGCGAGCCCTCGCTCGAGGCCTTCATCGCCAAACTGCTCGAGGAGCCCACGGCTCCTCCGCCCCCGTCATCCCCCCGCTCATCCTAGGAGACCCTCGATGCTCCGCTCCCTCCTGCTGTGCGCCGCGCTGGCCGCTCCGGCCGCCGCGACCGTCGTCCGCACCGCCGTTCCCGCCTCCGCGCCGCTCCCCTCCGGACCGGCGTTCCGCTGGACGTTGACGCCCTCCGAGATGCGCCATCAGTTCGCCGCTTCCAAGCGTCAGCTCGACGCGGCGCTGGCGGGCATCGCCTCCGTGCCCGCCGTGGACGCCCGCTTCGATAACACCGTTCTCGCCTTCGAGCGCGCGCAGATCGCGTGGGTCCAGGAGTGGATCCCTCTTCGCTTCCTCTCCGAGGTCTCGCCCGACCCCGACGTGCGCGCGACGGCCCGCGCCATCCAGAAGCGCGTGGACGCCATCTCCATCGAGCTGGGCCAGCGCGAGGACCTGTACCGCCTGTTCGAGGCCGCCGCGGCCAAGGGCGAGGCGCTGAACGAGGCCGACGCGCGCCTGATGGAAGGCACCTTGCGCGGCTTCCGCAAGAACGGCATGGGCCTGGCGCCCGAGGAGCGCGCCAAGCTCAAGGCCCTGCAGGAGCGCCTGGCCGACGTCGCCAACCGCTTCGAGCAGAACGTCAACGAGCACGCCGATTTCCTCGAGCTGACCGCCGAGCGCGTCGCCGGCTTGGGTCTGCCCGAGGACTACGTCGCCTCCCTGCCGCGCTCCGCCGACGGGACCACGGTGCGCGTGGGCTTGGACTATCCCTCCTACCAGCCGTTCATGCGCTACGCCAACGACGCGGGCCTGCGCCGCGCGCTGCGCGAGAAGTACGACCGTCGCGCGCCCGCCAACCTGCCGCTGACCAAGGAGGCCCTGGAGCTGCGCCGCGACATCGCGGCGGCGCTCGGCGAGCCCTCTTTCCCGGCGCTGGCCCTCAAGGACCGCATGGCCAAGACCCCCGAGGCGGTCATGGCCTTCCTGGAGCGCGTGAAGCAGGCCGTCCTCCCCCGCTCGCGCGCGGAGCTGGCCGAGCTGCTGGCCCTCAAGCGACGCGACGACCCGACGGCCCGGCGCATCGAGGGACATGACCTCGGCTACTACGGCCGCAAGCTCAGGGAAGAGCGTCACGCTCTCGACGGCGACCTGGTGAAGCAGTACTTCCCCGTCGACCGCGTCATCGAGGGGACTTTGCGCGTCTACCAGCGCTCTTTGGGCGTGACCTTCCGCGAGGTCGAGGGCGGGACGCGCTGGCACCCCGACGTGCGGCTCTTCGAGATCTCCGGCGCGGACGGCCGCCGCATCGGCCACTTCTACCTGGACCTGCACCCGCGGCCCAACAAGTACGGCCACGCCGCGGCCTTCCCCCTCTCGCTGGGCATGGAGGGCGCCGACGGCCGCTACAGCGAGCCCGTCGCCGCCATGGTCGCCAACTTCCCCAAGGCCGCGCCCGGCAAGCCCGCCCTGCTGCCCTTCGGAGACGTGGAGACCTTCTTCCATGAGTTCGGCCACATCATGCACCAGACCTTGACCAAGGCCAAGCACGCCTCGCAGGCGGGCTCGTCGGTCGCCACGGACTTCGTGGAGGGCCCGTCGCAGATGCTCGAGGAGTTCGTCTGGAACGACGACGTCATGGCCGAGCTCTCCGGCCATTGGGACACCGGCGCCAAGCTCCCCGCGGAGCTGTTCGCCAAGATGCGCGCCGCGCGCTCCGTGCTCTCGGCCGTGGACTACGCCTATCAGGTCGGCCTGGCGGCCGCGGACTTCGCCCTGCACCTGACCGCGCCGGCCGACCCGTCGGCCGTCTACAACAAGATCGTCTCCGACATGACCGGCCTCGACGTCGGCCCGGGCGACCATCCGGTGTCGGCCTTCAGCCATCTCATCGGCTACGAGGGCGGCTACTACGGCTACCTGTGGTCGAAGGTCTTCGCGCTCGACATGTTCTCGCGCTTCGCGGCCGAGGGCGTGCTCTCGCCCGTCGTGGGCGGCGACTACCGCCGCCACGTGCTCGAGACCGGCTCCAGCCGCCCCGAGATGGACTCCCTGCGCGCCTTCCTGGGCCGCGAGCCCAGCGAGGAGGCCTTCGCCCGCGAGCTGGAGCAGGGTCCGGCCCCGTCGAACAACCCCCCGCTCTCCTTCCCGGAGCTGGCCGGCCTGGCCGAGCGCCACGCCGCGGTCTACGACGCCATCCATGCGGCCGGCGGGACGTCCATCATCGGCCTCAAGGTGAACGTGGACGAGGGCGACGGCCGCATGCCGGTCTGGACCGTCTCCGTCTACGCCGACGCGTCCGACGAGGTCCTGCTCGCGGTGCGCGCGGCCATGGAGCCCTTGCCCGGCCGGGTGCGCGTCGTGCGGCGGCCGCTGCCGCTGTCCTGAGCCGCTACTTCAGCGCGGAGTCGAAGCAGGCCGCGACGTCGTTGAGCTTGCCCATGATGAGGGGCTCCTCGATGTCCTCGGCCTTCAGGACGCGGCGGGTCACGGCGAGGATGCTCTCCAGCTCCTTGCGGCCGGCGCCGAACTCCGTCTTCAGGCGCTTGGCGGCCTCGCAGTCGGCGGCCTTCTCTTCTTCAGGGGAACCGCGCAGGCCGTGGCTGATGTGGGCGCACTCGTGGAGCAGGACCTGGCGTTGGAACTCCGGGGGCGTGCCGGCGAGGGTGTCGCGGTCCAAGAGCACGACCGGCCTGACGGGGTTGGGGAGCGCGGCGGCCAGGATGAACTGGGCGTTGTAGCGCGCGCCGAAGGCCTCGAAATCGGCCTTGGATAGGGGCACGAACTGGACGGGCTGGCCGAACTGGCTGGTGCAGGACGGCGGGGCGACGAGCGCGGCGGAGGCCGGAGAGGAGGCCAGGAGCAGGAACAGCGCGTAGCGCGTCATACGAACAGGATAGCCGCGCGCGCGGCCCGTCGGGAGGGTCTTCCGGCCCCGGCTCTATGGGCCCTTCGCGCGGCCTAGACGAACAGGGCCAGGAAGGAGTTGAAGCGGCGGGAGAAGTCCGCCAGCAGGCCGGAGAACTGCAGGGGCTCGGCGTAGACCGCGACCGGGCGGACCATGTCCACGGGCGCGATGGGGATGGTGAAGCAGAAGGTGGCGCCGCAGCCCTTCCAGGACTCGGCCCAGATGCGGCCGCCGTGGAGCTCGACCATGGCGCGCGCCAAGGTCAGTCCCAGGCCCGTGCCGTCGGTCTTGCGGGTGTTCTGGTTGTTGGCCTGCTCGAAGAGGCCGAACACCGACTCCAGCTCTTCCTGGGCGATGCCGCAGCCCGTGTCCTTGACCTTGAAGAGGATGGTGCCCTGGTGCTCGTAGCGGCCCTCGGTCGCGGTGATGGTGACCGTGCCGCGGGTCGGGGTGTGCTTGATGGCGTTGGACAGCAGGTTGATGAGGACCTGGACCACGCGGCGGTTCTCGGCCGCGACGCGGGGCAGCAGGGGCGAGACGTCCTTGGCGATCTTGACGCCCTTGGCGACGGCCGGGGCGCGCATGGAGTCGGCGGCGTCGTCGACGAGGGCGCGCGCCTCGCAGGCCTCCTTGGCGATCGCCATCTTGCCGGCGGCGATCTTGGAGTAGTCCATGATGTCGTTGACCAGCCCCTCCAGGCGCTGGGTGTTGCGCACGGCCAAGGCGAACATCTGCTTCTCGTCGGGCTGGAGGCGCCCCTCGATCTGCTCCGAGAGGATCTCCAGGCCCAGGCGGATGGAGGTGACCGGGGCGCGCAGCTCGTGGGCCAGGTAAGCGGCCTGGACGCGCGGCTCGGCCTTCTTGGGGGCCGCGTGGGCGGCCTGGACGGTCTTAGGGGCGGGGGCCGGAGCGGGGGCGGGGGCGGGCGCCGGGACGTCCCGGATGACCATGTCCTCCCACATCGGCTGACTCTGCTGCTCCATACGGTCCATCGTAGCCCCCGCCTGTTACACCGGTATTACAAGCCTTCTGCTAGGATACCCCCCTCGGGCCATGGAACTTTCACCCCCCCTCGGTCGTATGGAGTATAGAGGCCCATGATAGACCGACCCAGCTTGGAGCGATTCGTCGACGAGTACGCCGGCAAGGCTTACAGCTTCGCCCTGGGGCTGGCCGGGAACGCGGACCTGGCGGCGGACCTGGTCCAGGACGCCTTCGTGAAGGTTTTCGACCATGCCGATCGCTTAGATCCGGAGAAGGGGCTGGACCAGTGGTTCCTGACGGTCATGAAGCGGCTGTACCTGGACGGCGCCAAGCGGATGGACAACCGGCCCAAGGTGGACTTCGACTACCCCATCGGCGAGGGGCTGACCGTGGCCGACGCCTTGCCGGACGAGCGGGAGGAGGCCCTCATCGCGCGGCTGGAGCGGGCGGAGGCGAAGAGCCAGCTAGACCGCGGTATGCGGCGGCTGACTCCGGAGCACCGGAGCATCCTGTTGATGGTCGACATGAACGGAGCGTCGTACGAGGACGCGGCGCAGATGCTGGGCGTGCCGCTGAACACCGTGCGCTCGCGCGTCGCGCGCGCCCGCGCCGCGCTGCGCGAGCTGATGCTGGAGATGGAGGTGACGCCATGAACCACGAC
>CAZTZW010000148.1:0-6651 GCA_964618085.1 uncultured Elusimicrobia bacterium | reverse complement strand
GTCATGTGCACCGTCCGTTCGGCCGTGGGGACGGTCGGCGAGGGCTTGTCGGCCGGCGTGACCGACTACGTGGTCAAGCCTTTCGAGATGGAAGAGCTGCTGGAGCGCGTCGACAAGGCGCTCAAGAAGACGCGCGACGGATGAACGCCAAGGTCGCGGTCGTCGACGACGATCCCGAGATGCTGTCGCTGCTGGCCTTGGTCCTCACCAAGAGCGGCTTCGACGTGAAGACCTACCCCACCCCGGGCCGCTTTTTCGACGCGCTGGCCAAGGGCCGTCCCGACGTGACCATCCTCGACATGCATCTGCCGGGCATGGACGGCCGCGACGTCATCCGCGTGCTGCGCGCCAACGCCGACACCAAGGCGATGCCCATCGTGGCGATGTCCGCGGTGGCTCGCTCGACCGCGGACGTGGTCCTGGGCCTGGAGCTGGGCGCCGACGAGTACCTGGCCAAGCCGGTGGACCTGGACTTGCTCGTGGCGCGCATCGCCGTGCTGCTGCGCCGGGCGCCCAACGGCGCCGCCTCCGCGGCGGTCGATACCGTGCGCTACGCCGACGTGGTCATCTATCCCGACGAGCACCGTGTGGACGTCGGGGGGCGCGACGTCCCCCTCACCCATCTCGAGTTCAAGCTCCTGCTCTACTTCCTGAACAACCCCAACCGCGTGCTCACCCGCGGCCTGATGCTCGAGAAGGTGTGGGGCACGGGCCCAGACCTCTCCACGCGCACCGTCGACAAGCACGTCGAGAGCCTGCGCCGGAAGCTGCCCAGCTTCGGCGCGCGCGTGGAGACCGTCATCCGCGTCGGCTACCTCTTCCGTCCCTGACGATGAGCGCGCCGTTCCCGGACGACTACGTCTTCGACCCGGCGGACGCGCCCCCGGGGTCGGGCTGGACGATGCGCGGCCTGCTCGACGCTCTCGAGAGGGGCGTTCCGCCGTCCGGCTTCCGTGAGTTCTTCGACCGCGACCCCGAGCGGGTCCCGCCTCCCGGGAACGGCCTGGTACTAGCGCCGGCGGACGGCCTGCTGGAACTGCTGCCCGCGCGCGGGGACGCCCCGGCCCGCTTCGTGGTGCACCTGCGCCTGACGGACGTGCACGTCCAGCGCGCGCCGCTGGCCGGCAAGGTCGTGTCGGTCGACCGCTCCGGCGAGGGGCACTACTACCCCGACGACCCGCGTTACTGGAACGGCGTGCAGGCCGTCACGCGCATCGAGTCCGCGCTCGGCGTCTATGCGGTGCGGCAGATGACGACCTTGCTCACGCGGCGGCTGGAGACCTATCTCGAGCCGGGTCAGACCGTCGCCGCGGGGCAGAGGCTGGGCCGCATCCGTCTGGGCAGCACCGTGATCTTGGACCTGCCCGGCGCGTGGACGCCGCTGGCGGCGCCCCGGCAGAAGGTCTATGCCGGGGTGACGCCGCTCGCGCGGCTCACAGGTTGAGCGCGACCATGAACAGCCCGCGGTCCTCGCGGACGAGGTCGCGCTGCATCTCCATCACCAGCGCGAAGCGGACTCCTCGTAGCGGTTGATCAGCTCGATGTCGGCGTCCGGCAGGAGGTTCTCGATGGAGAACAGGCGTCGGGTCTGTCCCGCCGCGCGCGCACGGCGACGAGGTCCTGCACCACGTCCTTGCGCGAGGCCTCGACGTAGGCGTCCAGCATGCTCATCGCGAACGTGCGCACGCCCCGAACATGACGGCGCTCATGTTCGGGTCAGACGGAAGCCAGGCGGCGGAGTCCTTCCGCGTCGACCACGTCGACGCCCCCCCGCGCCAGCCGCACGAGCCCTCGCCGAGAGAACCCGGAGAGAGCGCGCATCGCGGTCTCCGCGGCGGTGCCTCCCAGCGCGGCGATCTCGGCGCGGGTGAGGGGGATGTGCGGGCCGAACTTGTGCTCCAAGTACAGCAAGGTCGCGGCCAGGCGCGCGGAGGTCGGGCGCCGCGCCAGGGAGACCTGGGACTCCAGGAACGCGAGGCGCAGGCTGAGGATGCGCAGCGCCGTGCGCGCGAGCAGCGGGACGCGGTCCATCTGGCCCAGGACGCTGTCGCGCGTGAAGGCGGCGACCACGGAGTCCCGCTCGGCCTCGATGGAGCTCGGGTAGCGCCAGGAGGCGAGCGCCGGAAGTCCGAAAGCCTCCCCCGGCAGCATCAGCTCGAGGCTGTGCGCGCGCCCGTCGGCCAGAGGGCGCCGCACCCCGACGCGGCCCTCCAGGAGCACCCACAGCTCGGTCGCGGGCTCCCCGGCCTCGCACAACACGGCCCCGCGCCGCAGGCGCCGGACGACGGCTACCCGGGCGAGGGAGCGCGCGGCGTCGGCGGCCTTCGAGAAGAGCTCGGTGCGCGACAGGAACAGCGCGAGGCGCTCGGGCGTCCAGCTCTCCCGGGGGCGCGGCAGCAGCTCCGGGTATCCTTTGCGGGGCATGAGAGGATTATACGCGTAATCTCCGGCCACCGTAACATGACGGCCGTCATGTTCACGGCCCGCGCTCCGCACTGGCGGGTCATCGCGGACGGATGCTACCCTTGCCTTATGAGGCTCCACCTTTCCTCGCTAGCGCCGTGCGCCGTTCCGGCGCCGCCGCGTTGTGGGTCACGCTCGACGCCTCCGAAGCGGCGGCCCTGGGGGGGGCGCGTGCTGCGCGTGCGCGACGGCCTCGTCGAGACGCCGCCGCATCGGGGCTGAGCCAAAGAGGTAAGATGCCGGGATGAGAGCGGCAGCCCTCGTCCTTCTCCTGTCCGCGCCGGCGGGCGCGGCCGACGCTCCCCGTCTCGACTCGTCCAACAAGGGCCTCATCGACGTCTGCTCCCGGTTCCAGCAGCCGCTCGTCTGGCACCGCCGCGCGCCGGACTGCGCGGGCTGGGGGGTGCGCGCGGGTCGCCGCGTGCTGATGAGCTACAACGGGCTGGGCCTTCGCGACAAGGACTACCCGCCGCGTCCCGCTCCCGGCGTGCTGCGCGTCCTCGTGGCGGGCGGTTCCATCACCATCGGTTCCGGCTTGGAAGAGGCGGAGAGTCCGCCGCGCGCGTTCGAACGAGCCCTGCGGCGGCGCGGCCTGCGTGCCGAAGTCATCGACGCGGCCGGCGAAGGCTACATCACCTGGCAGAACGAGGTGCTGCTCGAGGGCCTCCTCAAGGCATATTCCCCCCGCGCGGTCGTGTACCACCTTCCCTCACAGCACATCTTCACGGACGTGGCGACGCGCCCGCTGCTTCGTGTGGAGCGGGGCCGCGCGCTCGGGCTGCGTCCCCCCCCTTTCCCCCTGAAGCAGCTAGGCCTGCGCGCGCCGACGCGGCTGCTCTTCATCTACCAGGAGCAATGGCAGCGCATCGCGGCCTCCCGCCGCCTGTCGCGGCTGCCGCCGGAGGCGCTCGCGGAGGCGCTGCTGGAGCCGACGCTGGAGGACCTGAAGGCGATGCGCGACGTCGCGGCCGCGAGAGGCGCCAGCTTCCACGTCGTCTACGCCGCGGAGGAGGCGAACGCGGATTACTACGTGCTGCCCGGCCACCCGTTCTGGCTGGCGGGACTGGCGCAGAAGCTGCTCATCAGCCCGTTCCGCGTGGACGGCGCCGTCATCCTCGCGCGCCTGCGCGCGGCAGGCCTCGACGTGCTCGACCTTTCAGCCGAACGGGCGGCGTTGGAGGCCCCGGCGCACCGCATCGCGGGCGATTATCATTGGAACGCGGCGGGCGCGGAGCTGTTCGGCGAGGCCGCGGCGCGGGAGTTCTCGAAGCGTCAGAGGCGTGAGACGAGCAGAACGACGCCCGCGACCGCCGCGGCCGCGCCCAGCGCCGCGCGCGCGCTCACGCGCTCTCCGTAGACGCCGGCGCCGATCGCCAGGACGAAAAGCGGCGTCGTCGAGCTCAACGCGCCGGCCAGCGACGCGTCCATGCGGCGCAGCGCCGTCATCGAGAGCCAGAAGCCGCCGAAGGCCGCGACCGCGGTCGCGGCGGCCGCGTCGCGCAGCACTGCCGGCCGGGCGAGCGGGCGGCTCCACTCCCGCAGGCTGCCGCTGGCCGCCCCCCAGACCGCGAGGCCGGCCCCTCCCCAGAGGAGGCGCTGGAAGGCCGCGCTCGCGGGCGAGAGACTGGACAAGCCTTTCTTGGCCAGCACGAAGGAGAAGGCGGTGCACGCGCAGGCGGCCAGGCCGAGACAGGCGCCGCTCACCGCGTCCCCGGAAGGCCCGTCGGGAGCGCGCTCGGCGAGCACCCATGCCACGCCGCCTGAGGTGAGCAGGATGCCCGCCCACGCCGCGGGAGTGGGCCGCTCTCCCAGCACCGCGGCCGCGGCCAAGGCCGTGAGCACGGGCCCGAGCGCGGCCATGAGGGTGGCGCGGCCCGGTCCCAGCCGCATCAACGCATGGAAGTAGAGAGTGTCGCCTAGAGCGATGCCCAGCAACCCGCTGGCGGCGAGCCAGCCCGCTCCCGGAGCGGTCAGGCGGGGCGAGCCTTCGACGCAGAGGAGCGCGCCCATGTAGAGGACCCCGAAGACGCACTTGGCGAGGTTCATCCCCTCCGGGGAGAGCGCGGAGCCGAGGCGGCGCCAGAGCAGGGCGGCCAGCGCCCATGAGGCGGCGGAGCCGAGGGATGCCGCGGCGCCGAGCGCGTCAGCGCTCATGGCGGCGGCGCGTCAGCGATGGGCTTGATCGTGGCGGCTGCCGACGGCTTTGATGGCGTCCATCACGTTCTGGTGCTCGTTGAGCCAGGACAGGGATTGGGCCTTGGCGTCCGTGAGGGCTTCCACCCACAGGGCCTTCTCTTCCTTCGTGAGGTCCACGAAGCGCACGCCTTTCTTCACGAGGTGCTCGCGAGCCTCTTCGTTCAGGCGGATGGCCAAGCGCCGCTCCTCGCGGGCGGTGTCCAAGGCGACGCGCGCGACGGTCTCGCGGTGCTTCTCGGGCAGGCTCTGGAAGAGCTTCTCATTGATGGCGATGACCGTGGTCAGGAGGTAGTGGTTGGTCATCGTGATGTGGTCGGCGCCCTGCTCGTCTCCGTACTCGTAAAAGCGCGACGGGACGGTCTCCACCGCGTCGGCGAAGCCGTTCTTCGCCAGGAGGACGAAGGCCTCCGGCGGCGCGGAGAGAGGCTCGACC
The DNA here is from genome assembly GCA_964618085.1 of uncultured Elusimicrobia bacterium. Lineage (GTDB taxonomy): Bacteria > Elusimicrobiota > Elusimicrobia > UBA1565 > UBA9628 > GWA2-66-18. The sequence continues at coordinate 1,559 of CAZTZW010000148.1, read as the reverse complement.
CCGAGCTTGCCCAGGTAGTGGCTCAGCCAGTGGAAGCGCTCGGTGGAGAGCTTGAGGCCCGCCATGTCCCGAGGGCGGCGCGCCTCGCGGCCGTTCATGCCGAAGATGCCGAAGCCGCCGCTGTAGGCGATGCCGAGCGTGCGCACCCCGGTGGTCTTGGGGTCGACCCAGGCGAGGATGTCCCGGCCGAGAGGACCCTCGAAGACCTGCTCGGCATGGTCGTAGTCACGGAAAAGATAGGTCCGGTTGAGCACCTGCATGCGCTTGTCGAAGCGCGTGAGGGAGCCGGTGTAGATCTGCGTCATGTCCGCTTTTCCGTCGGCGAGCTCCCGGACGAGCGTGTAGTGGCTGTAATTGCGGTGGCGGCCGGTCACGGCCGACTCCTCTTTCTCCCGCATGCTCTTGGTGATGACCTTGACGGCGACCTCTCCGCCGGTCTCCTTCTCGACGCGGGCGGCGAACTCGCGGGCGGCGACCTCGGCGGCCTGGCTCGGCTCGTGGAGCTGCATCCAGCGGATGTTGTACTTCGCGGCATGAGCGCTGGAGGACAGCAGCATCGCTCCCACGGCGAATGCACCGAGACGGCGCGACGAGGCTCTGTCGAGCATAGGCCCTCCTAAGGGCGTGCTACACTGGGATTATAACAGGGAGCATAGGGGGCCGCAAGAGGAAGCTTGGCTCTCGACGGGGGCTTGCGGGGCGGGGATTCCCGGGGTATGTTGTCTTGCGGCGTCGATTTAACTACGGTAGGAGTCATGAGCGGCGTCCGGATATGACAGCTCCCCTCTCCCTCGCACTGCTCCTCGCCGTGCCGCCCCTCTCCGCCAGGGCCGCCCTCGTCACCATGACGTTCCAGTGGCGCTATGTGGATGTGAGCCTGGACCCCGCCGATCCGAACGCGACGACCACGCTGTACTGCAGGCGGTCCAATCGCGACGGGCGAGCAAACCGCGTCGCTCCCGAATCGGGGTGGCCGCCGCTGCCCTCCAATGACTGCTACTACTGGAAGCGAGCCGCCCCCGAGAAGCCCGTCCCCGTCGGCACCGGCCGGGACTGCGAGATCGAAGCGGTCTCATTCGGCCGCCTCGTCAGCGACGGCGGCATCCTCAAGCTGAAAGCCGGCGCCGGCATCTTTCCCGTCCGTCAGCAGATCCGATCCCTGCCCGGGTGCCGCAGCGGGGACCGCTTCGCCATGACCGTGACCGCGGACGCCGTCGAGAGCCTCTCCGGCGGGTCGGCGCGGTCGCCGGGGATGGCGGCGGGCGGGCTGCACGAGAACTTCCTGGTCTTCCGCCACGCCCGCAGCCCTTACCGGGCGCTCCTCGTCCCCCGAGACCCCCAGCTCCCCGACGCGGGGCCCGTGCCCGCCTACGTCATCAAGGCCCTGCAGCAGGAGAACGGCACGCGCTACAGCGTCCTTCTCGAACCGTTCGCCGGCGCCGTCCGCCTCGTCGCCGCGCCCGGCGCCGGCGGTCGCGCCGCGGCCCTGACCGACGAGGGCAGGACCGAGGTCGTGCGCGCCTGCGTCGCGGACGAGCGCTGCGTCGAGACCTCCCCCA
>CAZTZW010000147.1:0-6752 GCA_964618085.1 uncultured Elusimicrobia bacterium | reverse complement strand
ATGGAGGCCTTCAACGAGGGCAACTTCGCGCTCGCGGCCCAGAAGCTCAACCAGGCCCAGGACGCGGCCCCCGGCAACAAGCAGGTGTCGACCATGCTCGGCCGTCTTCAGAACGTGACGGCTTTCGTGCCCCAGGCCGCCGGCGGCGAGGAGTTCCAGACCTTCGTGCGCAAGGGCGCCATCGCCTACGTGGACGGCCGAGACCTGAAGGTCTCGGTCAACGCCCTGCGCTACGCCTTCAACAAGAACCCGCGCGACGAGAAGCTGCTGGGCCTGCTCAACATGGTCGAGAAGGAGGCCAGCGTGCAGGACGTGACCCGCCGCCTCGAGGGCCCGGAGCAGTTCACCTGGGTCGACCAGAAGGTCTTCGACGCGCGCCAGTCCGTCTACGACGGCAAGTACGACGCCGCGGTGCGCCGCGCGCAGGACGTGCTGGACCTGGAGCCCAACAACGTGACCGCGCTCGAGATCATGGGCTCGGCCTTCTTCCTGATGGAGCAGAAGGACAAGGCCGTCGCCGTCTGGCGCAAGGTCCTGGAGCTCGACCCCAACAACCGCTCGGTCCGCGAGTTCCTCAACTCCATCCGCCAGTGACCCCCTTAAAGCCGTTTTATTCGTTCTTTTTCTGTAACACGGTTCCGGCCATACTTCAGGGGACGTGACATAAAGGGAAAGATGCGTCACTCGTTGTTCGCCGCCCTCTTCGCGGGGTCGCTGGCTTTGCCGGCGGCCTCGGCCGTCGTCGCCCCCGACCTGGGCCTGCTCCAGGAGCAGGCGCGCATCAAGGCCGACTCCGAGCAGAAGATCCAGCGCGACGTCCTCGACGCCATCCTCGGGAAGGGCAAGGCGATGCCCTTCGTCGACGTGGAGATGGAGCTCAAGCTCGAGAGCGAGGAGAGCCAGCGCTCGGGCATGGGCCTGGCCGAGAAGTACAAGGAGAAGGGCGGCGGGGCCAAGGGCGGCATGCAGACCACCTTCGTCCTGCCCGGCATCCCCAAGCCCAAGACCATCACCTCCGGCCCGCAGACGCCCGACCGCCCGGAGCAGGCGCAGGCCCAGCAGGCCCAGCAGCAGAAGGGCGTGCAGGAAGAGCGCTTCTCCATGAAGCCCGTGTTCAAGCGCCTCCAGGTCACCGTCATCCACGACGACGGCGTGCTCAACGCCGTCAAGGACAAGGCGGTCGTGGACGTGGTCCGCGCGCGCATCGTCGACGCCATGGGCCAGTACCAGCTCGCCGCCGACCAGGTCGTGTTCCGCCCGACCCGCTTCGAGAAGCCGCCGCTGGTGGACTGGCGCGACGACCTGAAGAAGCCGTCGGTGTATCTGCCCCTGCTCTACGCCCTGCTGCTGCTGCTGTTCCTGTCCTTCCTGTTCGGCCCCCTGGCCCGCTTCTTCCGCACCTACGTGGCCGCCCTGCGCGAGGCGAAGAAGGGCGAGTACGAGGTCCTCAACAAGGGCGAGGACGAGGGCAAGGGCGGCGACGGGGAGGACGAGGAGACCCTCGAAGAGCTTTCCAAGGGCGAACTGGACATCATGCTGGGCCGCAAGCCGCCGGAGCCGCCGCCGACCCCTCCGGAGGAGGATGAATCCATGAAGAAATTCGAGCCTTTCACCTATATCACCGAAGAGAACTACAAGCGGCTCGGGAACCTTTTCCTCGCGCGCGCCGACGAGCCCTGGCTCATGGCGGTCGTGCTCAGCTATCTCAAGCCCGAGCTGGCCCGCGCCACGCTGACCGCTCTCCCCGTCGAGCTGCAGGCCAAGGTGGCCATCGAGGCGCTCAAGATCCGCCAGCTCACGCGCGAGCAGCTGATGGCCATCGACGCGGACGTCAAGGAGTCGGTGGACTTCGTCGTCGGCGGGATGGAGCGCCTGACCCAGCTCCTGGACGAGGCCGACTCGCAGACCCGCTCCAACATCCTCGAGTACCTCAAGAACGAGAAGCCCGAGGTGTACCAGCGCGTGCGCAAGTTCATCCTCACCTTCGAGGACGTGGTCACCTTCCCGGACCGCGACATGCAGGGCATCGTGCGCGAGCTCAAGACCGAGTCGATGGCCAAGGCCCTCCAGGGCGCGGCTCCCGACGTGGTCAACAAGTTCCTGGGCAACATGTCGGCCGGCGCGGCCGCCCTGCTCAAGGAGTCCATCGAGTACGCGGCGGGCCTGACGCCCGCGCAGGTCGAGGAGGAGCGCTCCAAGATCATGGACACGGTCAAGGTCCTCGAGAAGGAGGGCAAGATCAACGTCCGCCAGGGACGCGGCGACGCGTTCTCCGGCTTCCGCGAGGAGGTCGCCAAGGAGCGGGGCGACTACGCGCCCCGCACCAAGGCCGCCGAGCAAGCGCTGGCGAACCTCGCCGGCGCGCAGGCTCAGGCCGCGGTGGCGGCCGGCGGCGCCCCGGTCGGCGCTCCGCCCGCTCCGGCCGCGCCCAACCCGCAGGCCCAGCAGTACGTGCAGGCGGGCATCCAATATCACGACGCGGGCCAGTTCGGCCCCGCGGCGCAGTACCTGGAGTACGGTCTGTCGCTCGACGGCTCGCAGTGGCAGGCCCGCCAGTACCTGGCGAACTGCTATCTGCAGCTCGGGCGCACGCCCGAGGCTCTGGCGCAGTTCGAGCAGGTCTTGCTCGCCAACCCCGACCCCGGTCTGCGCGCGTGGGTCGAAGGCATGAAGGCGCAGGCGCGCTAAGAGTCAGGAGACATCAGGAGAGACACCATGGCGTCCGACGACATGTTCCCGCCGCCTCCGCCGCTTCCGCCCGGAAAGGGAGGCGCCCCCACGCCCCCGCCGCTGCCCGGAGGAGGCAAGCCCGTTCCGCCGCCTCTGCCCGGCATGGGCGCTCCCGGCCTGCCCCCGATGGGGGGAGCGCCGGGGTTCCCCCCTATGGGGGGACCGTCCCTTCCTCCTATGGGCGGCCTGCCTCCCATGCCCGGCATGGGCGCCGGTCGTCCCGGCGGCCTGCCCCCGATGCCCGGCTTCGGCGGGCCCGCCGCCCCGCCCCGTCCCATGGCTCCCGCCGCTCCCGCGGCCGCGCCCGTCGACCAGGCCGCGTCCATCAAGGCCGAGTTCGAGAAGAAGATGCAGGACCTCGAGAAGCGCCTGCAGGACGAGCGCGAGAAGGCGCTCACCCTCCAGCTGCGCAGCCAGGAGGAGAAGGTCACCGCCGCCAAGGTGGAGGTCTCGCTGAAGGAGCTGCAGGACAAGCTCCGCCGCGACCGGCGCGACCAGGACAACGAGGAGAGCAAGCTCAAGCTGGAGAAGAAGGCCGCCGAGCTCGAGCAGCGCCTCGCGCAGGAGCGCGAGACGTGGGTGACCACCCTCAAGAGCCAGATGACGACGCGCGAGGCTCAGGAGAAGGAGGTCGAGACCCACTTCGCCATGCGCCTCCAGGAGATGGAGCGCCGCTGGCTCGAGGAGAAGGCCTCCTGGCAGAAGATCGCGTTGGCCAAGGACGAGGAGATCCGGACGCTGCGCTCCCTATCCGAGAAGCTCAAGGGCGCCGACGTCGAGCTGGCCAAGGTCTCCCACGAGAAGAAAATCCTCGACGAGCGCGTCGCGGACCTCGCGCGCGACCGCGCCGAGGCCCTGGCGCGCCTGCAGAACGCCGGCGAGCGCGAGAAGGAGGCCATCCAGCTCAAGGCCGACCTCCAGCTCGCCCGCCAGCAGGGCGTCCTCATCCAGGAACGCCTGGAGCGCGACGTCCAAGGCCTGCGCGCCAGCGCGCGCGAGCGCGAGGAGCGCCTCATGTCCGACCTGGAGCGCGTCCAGCGCGACCTGGTCACGGTCAAGGACCGCCTCTCCGCCGAGCACGACGCCAACCTGCGCCGGGCCAAGGCCGAGTACGAGGCGGACGTGGTGCGCCACAAGGAGGCCGCGGAGAAGGCGTCCGGCGAGCTGCAGCGCCTGCGCGCCGTCTGCGGGGCCCTCGAGCGCCAGGCCGCGTCGGCCCGGGTGCAGGCCGAGGAGCTGCGCCGCTCCGCCGCGGAGTGGGAGAAGACCCAGGAGCGCTATAAGGCGGAGTTCGTCGTGCTCCAGCGCAAGTGGGTGGAGCGCGAGAAGGAGGTCCGCGCCGAGGCGACGGCTCAGGCGACGCAGATGCTGGAGTCGGAGAAGACCCGCCTGCGCGTGCAGGCCCAGGACGAACTCAACCAGCGCGCGGCCAAGATCGCCGAGCAGCTGCGCATGGAGGCGGAGGGCGAGGCCCGCCGCGCCGAGGCGAAGCTGCGCGCCGACCTGGAGCGCGAGGTGGCCGAGCGCCGCCTGGCCCTGGAGCGCGAGGCGGAGACGGCGCGCGCGCAGATGGAAGCGGAGACGGCCCGCCTGCGCCGCGAGCTGGTCCAGCGCGACTCGGATTGGAGCCAGAAGGCGCTGAACAAGGACAGCGAGATCCATCTGCAGCGCGGACGAGCCGACGAGCTGGCCGGACGCCTGGCGCGCTCCGACGAGGCCCTCGCGGCCGCGCGGCGCGAGCAGCAGGAGACCGAGAAGGCCATCCACCTCCTGCGCGAGCAGCTGGGAGGCCAGCAGGCCCACCTGCGCGAGCTGCAGGACCGCGTCGCGATGGCGGAGACCAAGGCCGCGGAGCTGGAGCGAGAGAAGCTCGAGCTCGAGCGGCTGGCGTCGGCGCAGGCCGCCCAGGTCACGGGCACGCAGGACGCCCTCGAGCAGGCGCGGGTGCAGATCGCCCGCGAGACGCAGACCGCCAAGATCGCCCAGACGTCCCGCGAGCAGGCCGAGCGGGCGCTGGCGGCGGCCAAGCAGGAGTCCGCCCGCGCCCAGCACGAGCTCAAGCGGGAGCTGGAGCAGGCCCAGGCGGAACTGGCGCGCTTGCGCGGCGGCGGCGGACAGGTATAATCCAGGGCGAATGATCAACCTGCACAAACTGAACGGGGCGGAGGTCGTGGTCAACGCCGAGCTCATCGAGACGCTCGAGCCGGGGCCGCAGACCGTCATCAACCTGGCCACGGGCAACCGCCTGCTGGTCAGCGAGAGCGCCGACGTCGTCGCCGCCAAGATCGTCGAGTACCGCAAAGCCGTCAACGCCTCGGGAAAGCCCGTCAATCCCATCGCGGGCTATGAACGGGACCGGGGCTAAGGAAAACCATGGATATCGCGACGATAGCCGGCATATTCACCTTCTTCGGCCTCACCGTCTTCATGATCTTCCACAGCGAGGGCGTGGCCGGCTTCAAGCCCTTCATGAACCTGGAGGCCGTCTGCATCGTCATGGGCGGGACCTTCTGCGCCACCTTGGTCAACTACCCGCTCTCCCAGGTCATCGGCGTCGGCAAGATCATCCGCAAGACCTTGTTCTCCCATAAGGAGGAGGATGGGAGCGGCATCGTGGCGACCTTCGTGACCCTGTCCCAGAAGGCCAAGAAGGAGGGCTTCCTGTCCCTGCAGGGCGACCTCAAGAACATCAAGAACGACTTCCTGCGCCGCGGCGTCCAGCTCGTCGTGGACGGCGCCGACCACGAGTTCATCCGCAACATGCTCGAGACCGAGATCGGCTTCATCCGCGAGCGCCACAAGGGCGGCGCCGAGATCCTGAACGCGCTGGGCACCTACTCGCCCGCCTTCGGCATCATCGGCACCGTGCTGGGCATGATCATGATGCTCTCCTCCATCGACGACGTCGCGGCCGTCCCGCGCCGCATGGCGCTGGCGCTGTCGGCGGCCTTCTACGGCCTGGGCTCGGGCTACCTCATCTTCCTGCCGATGGGCGGCAAGCTGCGCGCCCGTTCCGAGGAGGAGCTCCTGACCAAGGAGATCATCATCCGCGGCGTCCTGCTCCTCCAGAGCGGCGCGACCCCGTCTGTCGTCGAGGCCAACCTCAAGGCCTACCTGCCGCCCGCGCAGCGGGTGGGCAAGGCCGTGCCGGCCGCGGCCCCGGCGGCGCCGCCCGCCTAAACGCCTATGCCGATGCGCGCGCCGAAGGGCTTCATCGACGAGAGCGACCCGAAGGTCTCCAAGGTCGGCCACCCCGCGCCCGCGTGGGTCGTGTGCTACGCCGACCTGATGACCGAGCTGGTCTGCTTCTTCGTCATCCTGTACGCCCTTTCCGCCGCCCTCAACAAGAACGTCCAGAACGCCGCCCAGCAGGTGAAGGAGATGATGGATAAGGGCGAGATGAAGGGCGAGGTCAAGATCGACAAGGACGGACTGAAGATCACCCTCGAGGAGCAGAGCTCGGCCTCCTTCTTCGGCTCCGGCGCCGCCGAGCCGACCTCCGAGATCGACGAGAAGCTGGCGTTGGTCGTGCCCAACCTGCGCAAGCTCTCCGAGGACCATGAGATCCTCATCGAGGGCCACACCGACAACCAGCGCATCCACAACGACTACTTCGACTCCAACTGGGAGCTCTCCACGGCGCGCGCGACCAGCGTCGCCCGCCTGCTCATCGAGAAGTACGGCATCCCCCAGGGCCGCATGGGCGCCGTGGGCTACGGCGACACGCGTCCCGTCGCCCCCAACGACACCCCCGAGGGACGCGCGAAGAACCGGCGCGTCGTGCTGTTCGTGAAGGGCTCGACCATCAAGAAGGCCGAGGCCAAGCCGGGCGAAGCGAAGGCGGCCGCCCCGCCCGCCGGGGCCCCCACCGAGGCCGCTCCGGCCGTCCTCTCGTCGGGGAGCGAGGGCTGAAATGGTAAAATACCTCTCGATGAACCGTCGTCTCCTCCCCGGCGTCCTCCTGCTCTGCGCCGCGCTGTCCGCCTGCGGTCCCTCCAATAAGAACGTCGTCGCGGAGGACT